>NZ_JAYGGZ010000049.1:0-2192 GCF_034931465.1 Anabaena sp. UHCC 0399
GACACCATTCCGATATACTTCCATGCATATCGTATAAACCAAAAGGGTTTGCAGGAAATTTTCCTACATCGGTTGTTTGTTGGTAACTATTGTCGTAATTCGCTAAGTCCTTGGTAATTGTCTCACCAAAGTAATATGGAGTAGTCGTCCCCGCACGACAGGCATATTCCCATTCCGCTTCACTTGGTAAACAATAAATTCTCCCAGTTTTTTGAGATAATCTAGCGCAAAACTCCACCGCCTCATGCCAAGAAACCTTTTCCACCGGGCGGTTAGCACCTTTAAAAGTAGATCGGTTAGGATTTAAATCAATGTTCACCTTAGCAAAACCAGCAACGGCTTGCCATTGTGCTTGAGTGACGGGAAATTTACCCATGAAAAAGGGTTTGACTGTAACTTTATGCTGTGGACTTTCAAAATCATATCGTCCTGGTTCATCTTCTGGTGAACCCATAAGAAATTTACCACCAGGAATCGCCACCATATCTAAAGCCACGCCATTACTCAAGTTTTCTCTAAAATACTCAGCGCGTCCCCGAATGCGGTTGATTTTATGTTTCTTTCCTCCTAAACCCAAAAACCCTGAATTTGTAAGTGTAATGGTAGCGGTTTCAAATTCAAAGGGTTGAGTTTTAATACTGGTGTTAGATTTAGCCTTAGATGCTTCCTGTTGTTTTTGTCTTTGCTGCTGTTCTTGGCGTAATCTTTCCGCTTGCTGCTGCTGTTGCTGTAATTCGGCTTGCTGCTGCTGTTGCTGAGATTTTGACTGTAGTGGCGCAAATACTCTTGCTTCTATCGCTGCAATATCTTCATTCCGTAATCCCAAAGATTGCTGATAGTCTTGTAATTCCTTTTTGGTTCGCTGACTAAAAGGATATTCTTGCTTGACTACATCAATCAATGTCTGCTCATACTCTTGTAACTTGCGTTCATACTCCCGATAAGTTTGCAGAACTTGTTCTTGAATTTCTCTTGCTTCCTCCTCCGATAACCCCAACTCAACGCGCTTAGATTCTAATATTCTCAAAGCAATGACAGAAAAATTACCTTCACCCTGCTGGGCGCGAGTTGTGACTTCTTGCAGATATAATTCCTTGTTAACCTCAGATAAAACCGTCGGTGGTAATGGTGCTGAGACCGAGATTAAAGCTTGTAATGCTTCTGTGGCGTTAGGGTAGCGCATACTGAAGTGATGACGCACCATTTTAGTTAATACTTCAGCTAAATGATTACTTACCTGTGCTTGATTTTGCCAGATAATTTCGCCGGTTTGGGGGTCTTCTTCTAATTCTGATGGCAAAACACCGATTAAAGCTTGAATAGCCATTACCCCTAACGCATAAATATCGCTACCAAAACAAGGTTTACCGCGATACTGTTCATAGGACATATAACCAGGTGTGCCAATCACCACGCTAGAATTAACTTCACCTTGGCTATTAATCAATAATGTCCCTAATTCTTTGACTGCACCGAAGTCTATCAAGATAATCTTGCCATCTTGACGACGCATCAAATTCTGGGGTTTGATGTCGCGGTGAATGACTCCGTGTTGATGGACAAAGGAGAGGATTTCTAGTGCATCTTGTAAAAGCTTGGTGATATAACTTTCACTCAGTCGCTTACCAGGGACTATTTCTCGACTTAAATCTTGTCCTTCGATAAACTCTTGTACTATATATAGATTTTGGTCTTGGTTAAAGTGTGCGAGTAGTTGGGGAATTTGGGGATGTTTTCCCAGCCTTTCGAGGATAGCGGCTTCTTTCTCAAAAAATTCGATGACGCGGCTTTGGGTTTGGTTGGGACGCAGTTGTTTAACAACACATAAGGGTTTACTAGGTTGGTAATTATCTCTAGCCAGATATGTGACAGCAAAACCACCGCCGCCTAGTAACTTGATGATTTCGTAGCGTCCCGCCAGCGTGTTCAAGTGAGTATAAACCCTGATAAGCTTAATTAATCTCAGTGTAATTGTTAAGCGTTAAATCTGACAAGGCGAAATTAATTCGTAATTCGTAATGGACTGCGTCCCGCTACGTTAACGTAATTCGTAATTTGTTGACAACTACCCAGCCTAAAAGCCTACTGTGTACACACAAGTCTTTTAGAGTTAGTCGATACATTCACAATGTCAGGCGATACATTCACAATGTCAGGCGATACATTCACAATGTCAGGTGATACATTCACAA
>NZ_JAYGGZ010000049.1:2305-43614 GCF_034931465.1 Anabaena sp. UHCC 0399
TGTCGATGTAGCAACTTGTCTCACTTTTCACGGGATCTGGAAAACCCCTCTCCAAACCTCTCCCCGACGCGGGGAGAGGCTTTGATTTTTCCCCCTTCCCTGTCTACGACACGCTCCGCGTTCGCGTTAGCGTCCCGCAGGGAACGTAGAGAAGGTAGGGAAGGGGGTTAGGTTTCGCGTTAGCTTTTCCACATAACGTGAAAAGTCATTTTAAGTAATGAGTAATAAGTAGTGGGTATTTACTCATTACTCATTACTTATTACTCATTTAGTTGAAAGGGTGGGGTTCTTGTACCGCACTAAAGCAAGAACCGCTATACAAACTTTAAGCTGCATCAGTAAAATACATGACTTTACCACCGTAAGCACAACGCAGATTTTCTTCTGTGAGTACCTGTTGTCTCGAACCTGTGGCGACGAGTTCGCGGTTGAGTAAGACTAAATCATCAAAGTGGCTGATAGATTCGCCTAAATCATGGTTAACTACCAAGACAATTTTATTAGCCGCAGCTAATTCATGAAAGACATCAAAAACTACTGCTTGGGTTTTTTGATCAATCCCTACCAACGGTTCATCAAAACAGAAAATCTCGGCTTGCTGCGCCAAAGCACGGGCTAAAAATACCCGTTGCTGTTGTCCCCCTGATAATTGTCCTATGGGGCGATCGCAAAATTCTATCATCCCTACTCTTTCTAAAGCACTTTTGGCTACTTGGCGGCTCACACTAGAGAAACTACGTAACCACCCTGTCTTTTTTACTCGTCCCATCATCACTACATCCCAAACGGTAGCGGGATAAGTCCAGTCAATTTGGCTACGCTGGGGAACATACGCAACCTGATCTAATTGCTGCATCAAGGGTTTACCTTGATACAATACCCTCCCACTACTAACGGGAACTAACCCCAGCATCGCCTTCATTAAGGTACTTTTACCCGCACCATTAGGGCCAAAAATCCCCGTCAGTCGTCCCGGTTTAACAATACAGTTAATATCCCTTAAGGCTTCTTGTGTACGGTAGTGTACCCCTAGATGGGCAATGTTAATGTTTGTTGTGGCTGTCACAGTATTAACCCACACTAGATTGGAATTACCTTCTAAGGAAAAATTAGCAGTTCTCATGGTGTGATTTCCGAGACGGGAAGCAAATAATGAAAAGATTATGAAAATACTGTACCTTAAAAAATGAGAAAAATATGAAAACAAAGATAACAAGTTTATGGCAGCAATAACTCATTCAAAAGCCGGATATTTCGGTAAGGCAATATTCGGGGTATTTTTGGGACTTTTGATAGATGGATGTACTCAAGTGGACTCAACCCGCACCGCATCCGTCACCGATGGTAAGCCGCGAGTAGTAGCAACTAGTACAGTGATTGCTGATTTAGCTGGTGAAGTTGGAGGGGAAGAAATCCAGTTAACGGGGATTCTCCAGCCTGGTGCTGATCCTCATGTTTATGAACCAGTTCCAGCAGATAGCAGGGTTTTGGAAGAAGCTGACTTGATTTTGTATAACGGCTACAACCTAGAACCGGGACTGATTAAGTTAATGAATGCGGCTGGTGGGAAGGCGCGAAAGTTAGCTGTCGGGGAAGTTGTTAAGCCATTAGAGTTAGATAAAGGTAAAGGTGAGATTGTCCCAGATCCCCACGTTTGGGGTAGTGCAGAAAATGCGATCGCAATGGTGAAGGCAATTCGAGATGGTTTAATTGAGTTATCCCCTGAAGATAAAGATAAATTTACCCAAAATGCCGCGCAACTGACAGAAGAGTTAAAACAGTTGCATAGCTGGATTAATCAGCAAATCCAAACGATACCCCCCCAGAATCGCCAACTGGTAACAACTCACGATGCTTTTCAATATTATGGACGAGCTTACGGAATTGCGATCGCCGGCACATTAATTGGCATCAGCACCGAAGAACAACCAAGCGCACAAACAGTACAGCGATTAGTCGAGTCAATTAAAAAAATTGGAGTCCCCGCAATTTTTGCCGAAACTACTATTAACCCAGCGTTAATTACCACCGTTTCCCAGGAAGCTGGAGTCAAACTAGCACCCAATGAACTCTACTCTGATTCAATTGGAGCAAAAGGTAGTGATGGCGATTCTTACATCAAAATGATGGAAGCAAATACCCGCACTATTGTAGAGGCATTGGGAGGGAAATATACACCTTTTCAACTCAAGAAATAAATCTATAGTTAGAACTTGCCTCTAATTATTCGAGGCTTACATATAACCTCCGAAGTGTAATTTGTACTTTCTGAATAAGCTCTCTCTCAAGCAAGAACTATTTAGCCATTTTATTTTCTACATTGTATTAGTAAATACATAAAATTTAATTGTGGAAATAGCCATGACTAAAGAATTAGAAAATCAAAATAATCAATCAGCAGAAATTAGGCAACCAGTCAGTGAAGATTGGCATTCTCGTAAAGAACCAAACGTTAAAGAAAGGAACTTAACAGCAAACCCTGGGGATAGAATTTCTGAACAACCCCAATCTGTGGAAGAGAAATCCAAGCAAGTAGCTGTAGATGTACCAGACATTACAGGCGATCAAATTACAGTTCCGACTTATTTTGTTGTGGAATATCCAGACGGTGAAAAAAAAGCCCTCCATCATGTCAAAGATGCTGAAGAAATTTCTGATGTCATTCGCCAAGCAAGAGTAGATGAAGAAGGCAATCGGATTTGGTGGTAATCGTTGAATCAGTAATTAAACATCACACGACTTGAAGATGCGTGATGGAAAGCTTTAACAATCTCCGTCTGATTTCCTCTCTTGTCTTAAAAGTCTCCGGCGCACTGACGGAGACTTTTAATCGCCTCCTTCAATTAATTTAATTTTTTCTCTGCTTGAGCCATATAATTCCACAAATCTTTTAAAAAGCAACATATTTGCTTGCTTTGATACCCGACTTAATTTAAATAACCGTTCTATATCGATTTCAGCCAAATTACGCAAATAAGGTAAATCTTCAAAGAGAGTTAAGCATGAAGCAAAATGCAAGAAGATTTGTAATATTGGCTTAGGCCATTTGAGATCACTATAAATTTCTATAAACAATCGGTGTTCCTTCTCATTTAAGGGAAAAGCATAAAATATCACAATTATTCTTTTGTTATTATAAACTGGAATACTTAATTCAATAGTATGAGGAGTATGTAATATTAAATCGACCTCAACTATAGGTTGCCTCCAAATTTTGAGAGGATTAATAGGAGAATCTAAAAGAGTTTTAAATTTGATGATTCCACCAATATTGGTTGGTCGAAAATCACTAACATTTAAAACTTTTAAGTTATTTAAACTGAAATTGTGAACAGTTTCTAAATGTTTGAGGTTTAATAGATGATAAATTTGGCAAAGATAAGGAAAAGGTAAAATATACTCTTGACTAATCATATGCCTTTTCTTTAAGTCAAACTTATTACCTTGAGTTTGACACAAATATCTTTGATATTGCTTGATATCAGTACGCTCATCAAATTCTTCTTCTGGTTTTAAATACAGCCAAAATAAAAAGAAAAAAGATGTTGTAAAAATTTGCACTATTTCTGTTGCTGATAAATACCCATCAGCAAATGCTGCCATACTTCTGTCCGTGATTCCGAAAAGCCAAGATGGGATACCAAAGAACCAAACACCTGTTTTAAATTTATTGACAAACTGATAGATTTTAAATTCTACAGATGTTGTTTTATCTGGTATTTCTTGTAATTCATGGCTATTTTTAGGCATCTTAATGGACATAGAGAATCCTTTATGAAGATTCATTACTATACCTATAGTAAAGAGAAATAATATTAGAACACTCTACCTTTAGCTGTAAAATAGAGTCGAAATTATTTCTCTTTAAATCACAAGTAAAATTATAAAATCTAGGACTTTAGAGTGAGGAGGTTATCAATTACTTAGAGAATAAATACTCGACAAAGCAGTTGAAGTTGTTTACTGCATCAACCATTGAATTAAACCAGGAAATAATCGATAAGTAGTTGAACCCACAGCAACTAAACCAACTTACTTGATCAATACCGTGATCAGCACCCTTGATAATTACCTAAAAACAACAATTCATCTCGCCGCCAAGTCTGCGACTGTGGCGGCGAGATGAATTGTTGGCTAAAAACGAAACACCCCTTGACTGAATCAAACCGCAGGTTTGACAGGGAGAGGGGTAGTGGAGTTTTTAGCAATATTCGTGATATTATTACATCAGTGAGTTTGACGTAAAGATGCTGGTATTTGAGGCAAAACTTGAAGGAACAAACGAGCAATATCAATCGCTGGATGAGGCGATTAGAACTGCTCGTTTTGTCCGTAATGCCTGCCTGAAATACTGGATGGATAACCGAAACATTGGCAGGTACGATTTGAGTGCTTATTGTGCTGTGCTTGCTGCCGATGAAAACTTCCCTTGGGTTGCCAAGTTGAACTCTATGGCTCGTCAAGCTAGTGCTGAAAGAACTTGGTCTGCGATTGCTCGATTTTTTGACAACTGCAAGAAAAGCAAGCCAGGGAAGAAAGGTTATCCACGCTTTAAAAAAGAACAGACACATGGTTGTGTTGAGTACAAAACCAGTGGGTGGAAGCTTTCTGTTGACCGGAGATACATCACTTTTAGTGACGGATTTGAAGCAGGAACTTTCAAGCTCTGGGGAACTCGTGACTTGCATTTCTACCAGTTGAAACAGTTAAAACGTGTGCGGGTTGTACGTCGTGCCGATGGGTACTACACGCAGTTTTGCATTGACCAAGACAGAGTAGAGAAGCGAGAACCAACTGGTAAAACTATTGGTTTGGATGTGGGATTGAACCACTTCTATACCGATAGTGAAGGGAATCAGGTTGAAAACCCTAGATACTTGCGTAAAAGCGAAAAGTCTCTCCAGAGATTGCAACGCAGATTGTCTAAAACCAAGAAGGGTTCTAGAAACAGAATCAAGGCGAGAAATCGCTTGAGCAGAAAGCACCTCAAAGTAAGTAGGCAGCGTAAAGACTTTGCTGTGAAATTGGCAAGGTGCGTAGTCCGGTCTAACGACTTGGTGGCCTACGAGGATTTGAAGGTGCGGAACATGGTCAATAATAGACATCTTGCCAAGTCGATTAGTGACGCAGCGTGGACGCAGTTCCGGCAATGGGTTGAGTATTTTGGCAAAGTGTTTGGCGTGGTAACAGTTGCAGTTCCACCCCATCACACCAGCCAGAATTGCTCTAACTGTGGTGAAATGGTGAAAAAGTCTCTTAGTACAAGAACTCATGTTTGCCCTCATTGTGGTCATACCCAAGACAGGGATTGGAACGCTGCACGGAACATACTTGAATTAGGACTACGTACTGTGGGACACACAGGATCTCAAGTCTCTGGAGATATCGACCTCTGTATGTCGGGAGAAATCCCTCCAAATAAGCCGAGTCGTGGAAAGAGAAAGCCCAAAGAGTGATCTTTGGAATCCCCCACTGCATTCGGTACTCCGAATTAGTGGTCGGAGGATGTCAATGTGGGAGACATAGAATTGTGGCGATGAAAGCTGTATTATTTTTGAATCTTTGATCAAAATCTTCTTCAAAACGGCAGTAATGACCATCCGTCATGCGAATGAGACTGACTTATCTGCAATAGTAGCAATTTACAATGCGGCAATTCCTAGCCGCCTCGCCACTGCTGATTTAGAACCTGTTTCTTTAGAAAGCCGCCGGGCTTGGTTTCAGGGGCGATCGCCTGGATTACGTCCTCTTTGGGTGATCGAACAAGAGGGTTTAATTGCTGGCTGGCTGAGTTTCCAATCATTTTACGGACGACCAGCTTATCATGCAACTGCCGAAATTAGTATTTATATCGCCCCAAGTTTCCATCAGCGCGGTTTAGGAAAGCAACTTTTAGCTACAGCAATTCATGAAAGTCCCAACTTAGGTTTAAAAACTTTGTTAGGTTTTATTTTTGCTCATAATCAACCAAGTTTAAAACTGTTTCAATCTTTAGGGTTTGCAAAGTGGGGACATTTACCCCAAGTTGCAGAACTAGATGGAGTGGAACGGGATTTAGTAATTATGGGATTGCGAATTTAGGCTTTTGATTCACCATCCCCAACTACCGGGGACACCTTTAAACGGCCCAACAATATCGCTAGTTACCCAACCACCATAAAAGTTTCCTGGTTGCGGTTCTACTTTTTCACCATCGACATAGCAAGTATCCATCATATGGACATAAAAAGCCACATAATCTTTGATGCTGGCAAAAGCTAGTGTAGGACTGGCGTAAAACCAAGCCGCATTTTGCACTTCTTTCTCACCGACGCGGATTGTGTAGTAACCAGCGCGTCCCTTCCACTCACAAAAGCTAGATTGTGGTGTCAACACCAGATGTTCCATTTTGATATCCGCCGGGGGGATGTAGTAAGAGGGTGGATGACTAGTTTCTAAGACACGTTTGGCGTTGTGGGTTTCTGCGATCGCTACACCATTAAAAATTACTTGAATGTGTTTGTTTGTGTCTTCCAAGCGAGGAGGACGGGGATAATCCCACACTGATTCTTGTCCGGGATTGGGTTCAATACGTTGGGGATACATAATAACAATTCAAAATAGCCTACGGCAAGGCTTGCGCCTACAAAATTCAAAAGCAACCACAAGGAGAAGGGTTTGTACCGAGTGCATTAGTATTGAGGAATTTTTACGTGGTTCATTACTCATTACTCAGCACTCAGCACTCACTACTCACTACTCTTATCGTACTTCTTTCAAACTTTCAACTTGGTTAGTGAACAACTCAGTAAACAGACTCATTACTGTCCGTTCTTCTCTGACTTTGATATTAGCACTGAGGGACATACCTGATTGCAAAGAGACTTTTTTACCTTTAATATCTAGGTATTGTTTGTTTAAGCTAATTCTGGCAGGGAATCGATAAAATTTATGGTTTTCATCTGGCGGTAGCGCATCTGATCCAATGTCAATTAACTCCCCTTTAATATCACCAAACTCACTGAATGGAAATGAGTCAATTCTGACATCTGCTTTCATTCCTTTACGTACAAAACCAATATCTCTATTGGTGATAAAAACATCAGCAATAAATTTATCATTGGGTACAATTTCGAGTATCTTTTGGGTAGGGTTAGCTACAAAACCAGGGGTTTTTGCTTGTAAATTAAAAATAGTTCCTGATGCGGGAGCGCGTAATTCTTGATACTTGAACTCTAACTGGGATTGAGAAATTTTACTGTTGATATCAGCTAAATTTTGTTCATTATTTAGCACAATTTTCATAAATTGGCTATCAATATCAGCAATGCGCTTTTTGTTATCGGCTATCTTTTCTAAAATGGTTTTATCAGTAGTAGCAACAGTATTATACAGTTGTTGTCTTCCTTTCTCTATATCAAATTGCAGGCGTTTAATTTCTTCACCTAATTGTTCTACTTCTGCCGTAAGGTTTTGTACCTGTTGTTGTTGGTTGAGGTACTGTAGCTGGGAAATACCGCCTTCTTCAGAGAGGATTTTTAGCTTATCTAAAATCTTCTGCTGAATAGCTAAACTTGCTTGTGTATCTTGGAGTTTGACTACAGTTTGGGATAGTTGTTTTTGAATTTTAGAAACTTCTAATCGTGCGGCAGATGCACGAGTTTCTAATTCTGTTTGAGCAACTTGTAGCTGTTGTCTCTCATCACGATCTAATCCTATCCCTGTAGTGGCGTTTCTTAGTTGAGTCCGCAATAATTCATTTTCTGATACTAAAGCTACTCGACTTTTTAATAAAAATTCTGCATCTCTAGGCAATCTAACTCTGGAAAATGCTAGTTCAGAATTAATTCCAGAACTAGAATTCATTAATTGACGATAAAGCTGATTTTCCTGAATTAAATTTCTGCGAATCTGATTTAAAGAATTTAGTTGGGCAATGGTGGCAACTGTTTCAAAGGTTATTAATAAGTCTCCTTTAAGAACTTTTTCCCCATCTTTGATATGTACTTCTTTGACGACTCCATTGACTGGTGATTGTACTTCTTTGACTGTTCCTTCTGGCTTTAATTGGCCAGTAGCGGGTACTACCTGTTCGATTTTGGCGAAATATGCCCAAGTAATCCCAAAACAAGCTAACGCTATCAATGTGAGCATGATTGTACGTGACCACACAGGAGATTGACGCAGTACAACCGATTGCTCAAATTCTTCATTGTTGGTCTTAATTAATCCTTGATTATTAGCCTTTGGGGAAGATGTTATCACTTGAGCATCGACATCGATCGCTTTGTCGTGCTTGCCGTTACCATTATTAGCGTTAAGTTGAGTCATAGTAGTTTTGCTTGGGGAATGGGGAATGGGGAATCGGGAATGACTAATGACTACTTACAAATTTACTTCTTGTTGTTGATATAGGTAGAAATAATGACCTTTTGCCGCCATTAGTTCTTGATGGCTACCTTGTTCGATAATTTTGCCTGCATCCATCACCACGATCGCATCTGCATGACTGACGGTGTTAAGACGATGGGTAATAAAGAATACTGTATTACCTTTAAAGGCGTTGGCTAGGTTGAGGCAGACTTGGCGTTCGGTGGGATAGTCTAACGCACTGGTGGCTTCGTCTAAAACTAATAATTTTGGTCGCTGGAGAACGGAACGGGCGATCGCAATTCTCTGTCTTTGTCCACCAGAAAGCCCTGCACCCCGTTCTCCAACTCTGGTATTGTAACCGTTGGGTAAGCCCATAATAAATTCATGGGCAGCAGCAACCCGCGCGGCTTCGATAATCTCTTCGGTGGTAGCATCGGGATTTGTTAGGGCAATATTTTCTTGCACTGTACCGTCAAATAACAAGGTTTCTTGGGGGACAACACCCACTTGGCGGCGCAGGGAATAAAGTTCTACTTTGGCGATGTCGTAACCATCAATCAAAATCCTGCCTGATTCTACGTCATAGAGTCTCAGCAGCAATTTCATCATCGTACTTTTGCCAGAGCCACTTTGTCCAACGATGCCGATAAACTTACCTTGGGGAATTTCGAGGTTGACGCTGGATAGTTGCAAAGGGCCACTATTGGCAAATCTAAAGGAGACGTTTTCGTATTTTATAGATCCTTGAATTTCTGGTAGAGGAATGTTGTAGCGATCGATTTCGGCTTCTTGGGGTGTATCGACAATATCACTTAATCGTTCTAGAGATAAAGCGGTTTCTTGGAAGCTTTGCCAGAGTCGTGCTAGGCGTAAGATGGGGCCGGTAACATAACCAGAAATAATTCTAAAGGCGATTAATTCCCCTAGGGTTAATTCTCCTTGGAGTACCAAATAAGCACCCACCCACAGCACCAATAAACTACTGAGTTTGTTGAGAAAGTCGCCTGTGGAGTTAGCTAGGGTGGAGGTGACAACGGTTTTAAATCCAGCTGCTACATACCGAGCATAGCGTTCTTGCCAAGAAAAGCGCGATCGCAATTCGATATTTTGCGCCTTGACTGTTTGAATCCCAGACATCACCTCGACTAAATAGGATTGAGTAGAGGCGTTGCGTTCGGCTTTGGTACGTAGCTGTCTACTAACAGTAGGGGACGCAATTAAGGTAATAATTATAAAGATGGGAATTGTGCCTAAACCCACCAAGGTCAGTTGCCAACTATAAAACAGCATGACGATGATATAAACCACCGAGAAGACGGCATCTAAGCCGACTGTTAAGGCTGTACCGGTGAGAAACTGACGAATATTTTCTAATTCGTTAATGCGTGTAGACAGTTCACCTACAGGCCGCTTTTCAAAATAGCGCAGTGGTAGCCGTAATAAATGGTCAATAATTTGTGACCCCAACCCCATGTCAATGCGATTGGTGGTATCGACAAATAAGTAAGTTCTTAAGGTGGTGAGTACGGCTTCAAATATGCCTACTACTAACAATAAAGTCCCCAAAATATTCAGAGTGCTGATACTATTTTGGACGATGACTTTATCGATAATTAACTGAATAACTAGAGGATTAGCTAACTGTGCTAACTGGACAAAAAACGAAGCGATAAAGACTTCGATCAAAACTCGTCTATAGCGCGACAAGTAGGGAAGAAACCACCGTAAACCAAAGCGTTCTTGTGGTGTTTCTTTCGTGTGAGTTAATAGTAATACCCTAATTTGGGGAGGGAAACTATTTTCTACAGTCTCTAAATGTTCAACTATTTGCGCTGGTTTGCAGCGAACCATACCTTGGGATGGTACACCTAGAACTACCTGATGTACATCGGCTGCGTATAACACTGCAAAACCATCACCATAGCGTACTATTGCTGGTGTCGGGAGGCGAGAGATAGCCGTTGCAGGTACATCTACTAAGTTGGCTTTGAGTCCGATTAACTCTGCTAGGTATGCACAAGCGGGAAAAGAGATAGTCCCTTGGCGTTTAATTTGCTCACTTAACAGGCGACGTACTACTTCCTTGCGAAAGGGGATTTCTAAATGCTTTGTGAGCATTTGAAAACAGGCAAAGGTGGTATTTAATTCGCCTTTACCGCCGAAGAATGGAAATTTCTGGCGGTTTTTTTGGCCTTTCGCTGAGGAATTATTAGACTGGGGATAGTCTTCTTCTGAAGCGTAGGGAATGTCTAGAGTTTCGGTGATATTGGCTTGACTGGGACTCAGAAGCAGTTGAGATTCCTGGCTAGTGCTATTTAGAAATGATAAATCTGATGGTGCTAAACCCAGCAACCGCGCCGGACTTTCTCCTCTGACTATAATTGCTTCTTGTCCATCCTTCGGTTCTACACGAGAACCAACGGGGAACTCGTTGATTTTCCCGCCACCACTAATAAACCAAACGCTCTCTTTATCTAGTTGATGAAAGTAATTTCTTCCGGGCGCAAGATAGTTTATTTTTGCGCTTTGCCAAGCTTGTTCCGCTAGTTCACCAAGATTAGTGATGACGTTAGCTTGGTTTGCTATCTGTGAACCCAGAATATCGAATACTTCTACTATATGACTAGGATTGAGGCGAGCATTGGCAAAGGCGGGATAAGTAGACAACAGCCGCAAGTATTCATTGGCATCTAAGGTTAAACCGATCATTTCATCGGTAGAGGCGATCGCAGTTTCACAACCCACCTGACGCAACAAACCGATTTCGCCAATAATTTCACCTGGTTGCATCAATTTTAGGGTATTGGGCATTTGCGTTTGCGGGTCAAATCCCAATAACCGCACCTGTCCCTCATAGATAATCGTTAACCGTTCGGGAACGACTTCTTTGCCAATAACTTTTTGCCCAATACGATAGCGAAATGCTTGCAGTCGGTCTAGTAAATTACTAATCTCTGTCGTTGGTAACTGGTCAAACCCTTGCAGGGTCACGAGAAATTCTTGAAAGGTATTTTTAATATAAGTCATAGTTAAAAAAAGGGTTTGATTCGATAAATTTATCTATAGGTTTTTATCCGAACAACGACAATATTTTATATTTATGCCATTAGTAATCAAAACTTGCTCATATATGTACTTCAATTGCATAGTTTTTGCTATGGGGGACGTTCTTAAGTATACAAGTGGTAAACCAACTGGCAAGCTAATGATCAATTTGCTTATTTTATACAACTGCTTGACCAAGTTTTGACACAATCATTTATCTATAATGCAGATAATATAGCTAAGGAAACGTCAATATCCTAAATACAGGGCATAAAATACTGTTTAGAATGTAATTCTTAATAAAAAGACATTCAGAGTAAAAATAGCACATTTTTTCACCCTGATGAATACTTAAGATATTCCAAAGAAAATTTAAAACTGCTATGGTACTTAGTCTCATAACGCCTGTAGAGACGTTGTATCCAACGTCTCTACATATCCATAACGTTAATTAGTTATTCTGTTAGCATTGCCGGCAATATTTCAACGGAATGTTAACTAAATTTAAGCGCTGGCTTTGTTCTGGAATCTGCGCTTGATACTTATACTCAGGCCGAAAGCTGCGATCGCACCCAGGGTAGTAGCAGGTTCAGGAACTTGGGTAAAATTAGCATTCCTGACTATTAACTGTGATTCGCCAATGGTATCGTCTACATCGATAACACCAATACCAACGTTATAGTTTCCAGCAGTTGCAAAAACATAGCTGAAGTTAGAACCACCAGTCAGAGGCATAACTAAATCATTGAATGTGACAAAAGCACTATCACTATCGCTGCTGGAAAAACTCCAGTCGAAATTGAAAACAGCACCAGCTTTGACACCAGCAAAAGTGGTTTTGATTGCAGAACCTGCGGTAGCACCAAAGAATGACCCAACAGGATCTAAACTACCGCCAGGAATACTCAGAAAATCTTCTACACTACCAACACTACCACCAGTAATTACAGTATTGAGAGTACCTGAGTTGAGGGTGGCTTGACCTGATGTGAGGCTAACATCACCAATACTATCCCAAGTAGATAAATCTAGATTAGCCGCGTAACTGGGACTAACTACTGCCAAAGTAGTGATACTCAATACACTTGCGCTCAGAATGGAGTTTTTGATGGAATTCAGCATGGGATTTTAATAGTTTGTAAATTGAAGAGTGGGCATTGGGTATGGGGAATAAAAAAATCAAAAGCCAAAAGACAACAAATTTTTGAATTTTGAATTGATTAGTCCCCAGTCCCCTTAAAACACGAAGTTTTGAGGATTGCTCATGGCTTCTGGAGTGACGTTATTCAAAACTAGGAATGGGCGGAAAATACCGGCACCGAGAAGTCCATCGCTATCAATTTGCAGGATGGTGCTGTTAGTAGTGCTACCTTGGACTAGGCGGACATAGCCATCTGCGATCGCATCGCTACCCTGATAGCCACCAGCAACTAAGCTATCTAACAACTGTGTCAGCACAATTTTGTCGCTACCTACCTCAAAGTCAGTGATGGTATGACCTACTTCTCTAATGCTGGTGTAGATAAACTCGTCATTTCCTGCACCACTGCTAATGGTTTTGCCACCAGTACCGCCGACAATACGGTCATTAGCAGCAGTACCAGTTATAGGGTCGCGGCTACCAGTACCATTGAAGTTATTGAAGTCGTTATCAATGATGGTGACGATAGCACTAGCGTTAGTACCCAAATCATAATTACTGTTGTCGATGATATTGAGAACAACAGTTTCATTCCCTTCTACTAAGGCATCATCGACGGGAGTGACGACAATATCAACGTAAGTCTGCCCAGCCGCAATGTTAGCTGTACCAGTGAGATTATCGTAATCGCTGCCGTTGCTAGCAGTACCATCAACGGTGTAGTTAATTGTCAGCGATTTACTGGTATTACCAACACGAGAAACGCGGAAAGTAGCTGCTGTTGTCTCAGCTTCCGTCGCATTTTCTGTAGTAGCAGCAATACTAACTACGGGCGTAGGCAAGTTGAGCGGTTGGTCTAGTTCCAGAACGATGAACTCGTTATTGTCAATCCCTGGAGGGCGACCAACTGAGAAGGGATAGTTATTATCGTTAGCTAGTAGCAGTGTTTTGGCATCTAACACCACTACAGATTCAATGGTGACAAAGGGGAAGGTGAATTTGGTGCTACCATCGCCATTTAAGTCTTTGGGATCAGAAATATTGAGCAGATCACCGATTTCTTCTTTGGCTATAAAACCATTGGCATCTTTCTGGGAGAAGTCAACCTTGAATAACTTCTTGAATTGCGCGCCAGTACCTTGACCACCGTCTCGTTCAATCACCAGAAATTCATTCTCGTTGATGACGGTTATATCACCAATGGCGTAGTTGGGTCTATCTAGACGGTAGAAACCTACTAAACCTTGATACTGCTCAGATGCAACATCAAATTTATAGATCCGTAAAGAGTTGGCTGGATCACCGGTTACAGTCCCTTCCAACATCGGATATAAGGTTTGCTTATCCAAGCTGATAGCCATACCCTCAAATCCACGAGAGCCAGACAGGTTAGGATTAGCTGGTTCTGTGAGGAAATCGGGGTTGTCAGGCGATCGCACAAACTCACCAGTGAGAGTATTGAGATTGGTGATATCGGGTGTAGGAATCGGCGCATCTAGTAACTTACCTGTAGCATCGAAGTGCAGTAGGTAGGGGCCAAATTCTTCACCAATCCAGAGTGTACCATCTTCAGCAATTACCAAAGATTCAATATCGAAATCTGCACCAGTGAGGAGGCGTTCCCCAGTATTTTCATTAACAATTGTGAACGGTACTTTATTATCTGGGTCAGATAGTTGGATAAAATCTAAAACATTGACACTGCGATTCCCATTTTCCACACCTTGGAAACTGGGGTCTAGGCGATAAATCCGCAACAGGTAATCAGGACTATTCGCTTTACTGCCAAAACCATTGTCAGACAAGAACCAGAAAGAATTATCATCGGCGACTTGTACTGCACTAAAGCCTTGAACTGGCTGGTTAGCAAAAGGTAGATCCCTACCGTTGGTGTTACCTGTAACTGCACTACCAGAAGGTATCCCCTCAGCAAAGGTATCAGCCGGGAGGACGGCAAAACCTTTGAGTGTCAATTTCGACCCATCCAAGGTATAGGGTAGTTCTAGTAAGCCAAGTTTTGTCGGTAGACTGGGGGAGGCAACTGTAATCCCGATTGTACCGTCTGGATTGGCCTGCGTGCCGACGATACTAAAATCATTATCGTTAACTATAGCTAGAGTTTTGGAATCTACCAAAGCCAATCCTTCTAGCTTACTGACTCCGGTGTAACCCAGTTCAGCTGCGTTAGCAATCAGGGTCTTGGTGACAGGAACGATATTCACTGCTGCTAACTCGGCAACAGTTAACTGTTCAATGGTTTTATCTGGGGGCAATGTCCCAAAGTTAGTGGAATTATTAATATTGGTCGCCCCTGCCAAATCAATCTGGAAGATCAGTTTGTTCGATGTGTTGTCTTCTAAATCATCTCGCTCGACAACAGCAAATTTACCATTACCCAGAGAGACAGCATCGCCAATTTTGTCTGTTCTCGCATTACCACTGCCGGAAATATCATCAAGACGATAAAGATATTCACCCGTAACCTGTTTGGAAATGATATCAAATTCCAGAATCCGCAGATTTAGAGAACTTCTAGAATTGGCATCGTTACCCACATCTGGGTTATCAATCGCACTTTGAATAAAGGCATACAGTTTATTACCTTCTAGTGCTACAGCTTCAAAGCCGCGATTATTCCGCCGTTGGGCATAAACCGCAGGGAACACAGGTGTACCAAAGAAGTTACCGCCGTTTTGGCTAGAGTCAGTAGCATCACCGACAGGAATGAAGCGATCGCGCAATTTACTGTTACTATCAAAGTGGTAAATCGCTGGACGATACTCATCCACCATCCACAAATCACCATTAGGTGCAACTACAATTCCCTCTAAATCTGCACCCAAGGGGTCATTCGGTAGAGGTTGGTTATTTAAATCCACTGGATTTTCATCGGTGTAGGCTGTACCGCTAGCACCTGCTTGTAGGTTGGCTAGTCCCGTCAACGGGGTGACACCATCGGGACGGAATAAGCCAGTTCTCTGGGTGATGGTAATTTCCCCTGTGGCGCGGTTAAGTTCAAAGCTAACCACTTCTGGTTGGAAGTCTGGTAAAACGAATGGTCTGTTACCACCGATGGGTTCTCCGTTGGGGCCTCTATCGGTGTGAGCGACAAACTGCAAGTTACCGTTAGCAGCAATCCCTTGGAAGTAAAGCCCAGAGAAACCACCTAAGAAGATATCTTGACCAGTGATGGTTGTCCCTAATTTGGGTAGATCATTAAATTCGTAGACAGTCAGCTTTGGTTGTGCCATTGGAGTACGCGGATTGTAACTGGTTGTATCAATCTCTAGGGGTTGGGAAAAAGCATGAGCGATGTTTTCCCAAGGGACAAATTTAAAGTTAATGTTGACGTTTTCGAGTTCACCGTCATCTTCAACGAGTCTGGGGGGATCGTTAGAACCGTCTTGTGTCACAAATAACCCAAAGGGGAAATTTGCCCCTAGTGGGACGTTGACGACATCTGCGCCGTCAGACTCCTGTACGCTATCTATTGCGCCATTATTACCAACGGCAAAGCTACCTAAATATTCGTTATTACCTTCACGGCTGTAGACTGCAAAGGTGTTGTCGCCTTGACTCGATACTAGTAAATAGCCCTTACCATCTTGGCCGTAGTAAATAGTCAAGCCTTCGACATCACTGGTGAGATAAGAACCACCCAAGGCTTTTACTTTATCTATCAGCTTGCCAGTGTTACTTCCGTCTGGTTCTGCTGAGAACTTCCAAATACCAATATTTTCCTGTCCGATGTAAAGGAAGCCTGTTTCTTGGTCTGCTACCATCCCCTCAGTTTGGGGATCAATGCCCTCATCTGCGGGGATAGTAAACTCTCTGACTCTTTCCGCTCCAATTTTACCGTTACCTTGGTCAATGAGTTTGAACTGAGCTATATCACCAGTGTCAGCACGATTAGTAAATACGTAGTAATCATTAGTTACGGGGCTACGATATAAAGCCAAACCGTAAGCACTACGTTCGTCTGATATGTAAGGCGGTGCAAAGGGAGGGGCTTGGAAGAGAGTCCCAATACTGCTATCAGTGATGTCTTCTAAATACTCACCGGGGGTAGTGGGATTGGGGTTAATTTTAAAGATTACCAGTTTATCGTTTTCGCGATCGCTGGCTACGGCAATATCTACAGATTCACCACCCAAGTTAAACCCATATTGTACATCTACGTTGTTGTAGCGGATATCACCAGGGTTAACGGTTTGGAGAAGATTTCCAGACAGGTCATAAACCCGCATTCCAGCATTTTTCACTGCTGTCAATACGAGGCTGGCTGAGGAGTCGCTAGCATTCACATAAATTGCTGGGTCATCAGCATCCGCATTTCGATCAACTGCTGGGATGCTGACATCATCATCATCAAATAAATCGGGGCGGGTTTCAACGGTGGGAGTAGCTGTAGGAATTATATCTGCACTCAAAGTCAGAATTTGCGTAAATTGGGTGGCGTTGAAGTTGTTGTCACTCACCAGCACAATTGATTGACGACCATCAGCTAATTTGGGGCCGAAAGTAATCCCTTCGATGTTATCTGTACCGGTTGGTAAGTCGAGGTCGTTTAAATTCAATAGTAGTTTCTTGCTAGCAGGTCTGAGGGCTGCTAATTCCACTTCACTCAGGTTTGCTAAGGAGTCAATGGTGCTAATATCCGTTGCACCTTGCAAAGAAACCTCATAAATTTTGATGGTGTTACCCACACCCACAGCAAAGGAACGTTCGACCGCGAGGAAAGTACCTCGGTTATCAATTGCTAATAAATCCACCAAACCGTTATCTGCAAAGCCTGTGGCTGGATTGGGGACATCAGCAATAGCATCGGTGATATAGAGATATTCTTTTTCTGGCTGACCGCTAACTAAGTTGTATTGCAGAATCCGGGAAGGACTACCACTCGTTAAAGAAGCCCTCGCGCCATCTTGCAAAAGAGCGTTTTCGGTGGCTGTGTAGAGGGTTTTCTGGTCGGGTGCAATGGTGAGGCTTTCAAACGCTAAGTTATTTCGCACCCCTGATGTCTGCGTATCACCTGCATCAACAATCCCATTACCGTTGGTATCTTCTACAATAGGTAAGAATTTCACAGGGACAGGAAGCGATCGCAATTCTTGACCAGTAGCTATGTCAAACTCTTTAATAAAGGGATCACTAACACGCCCAGCATTCGGATTTGCTTCCCCCTCTGAGGAAATAAACACCGTCCCATTTTTGGTTAAAGCAATCCCTTCTGGGTCAATACTATTTAATGGAAAAGTATTACTATCGCTATCTTTGAGGGTTGTAACATTGGTAAATGTGACTTCTCCTGCTTCCGTCGTGTAGGTATAAAAACGAGCCGGGGCAAATTGAGAGCGATCGTCAGAAATCGCATAATAGAGATTGTTAACAGCGTCATAGGTGACACCAGATAACCCACCCATTTGAGTGGGTACACCATTTACAAGTCCGGCTACACCTTCAGGGATAAAGCCTGTAGGAAAGGTTTCTTGTTCGGCAAATGCAGCATTGGTAACGGTTTTCCCTGCTGGCGTTGCGCCTACTTCTACATCTACCCACACCAAACGATGGTCAGAACTAGGGAAAGGGAAAGTACCCACAGCCGCAAATTCCGGGTCAGTATTTTCAGGCCAAAATACTGCTGAGTTGGTAATTTGCAAATCGGTGGAAGGTAGGACATAATCTGCTCGCAAGTTACCTGGCGTACCATCAGCAAAATCAGCCGTGTCAAAGTAGGGATTGCCTTGGTGATTAGCGTTTGCACCACCTTGTAAAGCCGCCTGCTGGGGTGCGCCTGGACTTGTAGGGATGGAATTAGTGTTGATATTGGGGTTCTGCAACAGTTGGAGAATGGCGTTGTCAAAACTGTCCCCATCGAAAGGGTCAGCATTTTGATCACCCATAATCACAAAACTTGACCCAGCAGCTAAACCGCCTGTATTACCGGCATCATCATATATATAACCACCTTTGTCGGTAGTGATATAGTCTGCCCAAAAGCGGATTTCGTCATGGTTGCGTTTGCCGTTGCGGTCTTCTGCACCATCAAAGACTGGGGGTGTGGGATGACTTGCCAAAACATGGATTGTTTCACCATTCACCTGAATTGGTATGTCCCAGTGACTCTTGGAAGATAAACGCAAGATTGCTTGCTCTTCTGGAGAATACCAAGGAGTGTCTGCATCAGGAGTTTTGATCGTAGGTAAAAGAGAATCGGGCATATCCTTCCACAAAAAATTCTGGAAGGTACGTATATTTGCTGTGTCAATCGGGTATTTAGACAACAGCAACATCCCAAACTGACCGGGGAAAATGCCAAAGCCGAAGGCATCGTTACCACCACCAACTGAGCCATCATTATCTAAGTCAAACCCCGAAGCAACTCCTGTGTTAGAGGGTGCAATGTAAACATAAGGATACTCAACGGAAGTTGCACCGTTTTGACTAACAGATAAGTAGTTTTGTTGAAATAGTTGAACTGGTTCTAAAGGATTGCCGGCAACGTAGTCAAACTCATTAATTAGCAGCACATCTGGGTTATTGCGCTGAATAATTTCCGCAACAGCTTTAGCCTGAGCATTATCAGGAGTAGAAAGATCAGTTACTAATTGACCTTCAGCATTACGGTTAAGAGAAGCATTGAACTGAGAAAAGCGGATTGTAGGGTTAGTCGGCATAGGTTAGTTGCGAATTACATCCAGAGTGAGCGAAGATGAGTATCGGTATGAGTAGACACTTTGATACAGTTAAATTTCTAATGCTTGTGCTGGTTGAGTCGCGCTATTTTATAGATCACATTTAGAGCGATCGCTAGATAGTCACTGTAAATTGAGGTATGTGCCAGAAAACAGCCACATACCTTAATTCAGTATTTATTCGGATTGTTAAATTTCAAACTATCCCAGTTAGTTTAAGAAACAGCTAGCAAATGGTTAAAAGTAGATAGTTATTAGTAGGACTTACGCAACTGGCATATTTTTTCTGTAGGGGAGGCAAAAAGCGGTGTGGATTTTCCTCCCGCTTTATTGCCGTTGCGTGACGCAGCGAGAATATTTGAACGTAGTCATGAGACTTATAGCGTCACGCACCAACCACCAATTGTGACTCTTGCGTCAATCCTGATTAGTTAGAAAAATTAATAAGGGTGAGCCTATAGCCCACCCTAGAGTGCGTATATTCAATTAGTGGAAAACCTAACCCCCTAACCCCCTTCCCTACTAGGGAAGGGGGAATATGTAGAGACGCGATTAACGAAATTTATCAGGATTTAGGCGTGTGCGGACTTGTGGTTGCGATTGACGGCGAATTGCTACCCCATTTTTCAGATTTCTACCTGTTCCCCCATCCCTAGTATCGAGGTAAGGCTTGAGATCAATACCGCTTCTTAAAGAATTGACTTGATTACCGCTACCTAACAGAGTACGACCTAAATTATAAAGTTCGTTTCCTCCATTATTGCGATTAGTATAGGTGTTGACGGCTGTAGTTTGCTGACCACTATCAGCAGACATCAGGTTCTGGAAAATACTATTGCGGACAGTGTAGGGGTCTTTATTACGGGGTACTGTTAGGACAATCCGACATTGAGAATTAGCATCGGTTGTCACACAAACAATATTTTCGTTATTTTCTACAGAGGTTTGTAGTTCTTGTAACCCATCTGGGCGATATAATTCTAAGCGGCTAGCGATCGCTTGACAACGGCTTTGTGCATCCCAACCACCACCTAAAGCCGCAGGAGTAGCCCAAGGAAAGTATTGCCCTGGTTGGCTTTGGGGTTGATACATGACAGTGTGTTGGCCGTTATTCTGTTGACAGAAAAAGCGTGCGCCACCAACATTAGTAGGTGAATTAGTTGTATTTGCTGATGTGTTTGTAGGAAATGGTGCAGGTGTGTTTGTTGGTGTTGATGAACCTGATGGTACAGTTGGGACAACTACGCTATCAGAAGAATTATCAAATTGAGCCAGTGCAGCCCCATTACCCAAAAATAAAGATAACCCCAGACCGCCCAAACAAGCTAACTTCCAGCTTTTTGACAACATAAACGCTCCTCCAGTGGACACAGAGTGGAAAACTGATATTTCTATTGACGCAAAATTTTGTCTTTTGATTCTTTGGATATCTCCAAAAATGAAATATGCGTTATCCAGTAGAGACGTAGCATTACTACGTCTTTAACCCCGTACCCAATTTTTCCTATTGAATCACCGCATAGTAACAAATTCTTCGGCAGAACTGGGGTGAATCCCAACTGTGGCATCGAAATCGGCTTTTTTCGCACCCATTTTCAGCGCGATCGCAATTCCTTGGATGATTTCTCCAGCATGATCGCCTACCATGTGCGCCCCTAAAACTTGATCGGTTTCTTGATTTACCACCAGTTTCATGAGGGTTTTTTCTTCTTTGCCTGCTAGGGTGTAATACATAGGACGGAAGCGACTACGATAAACTTTAATGCGATCGCTACCATGTTCTTCAATAGCTTCTGCTTCCGTTAACCCAACTGTTGCAGCTTCGGGAGTAGTAAAAATCGCTGTGGGAATATTTTCATAGCTCATCACACGGGACTTACCACCAAAAGCTGTATCTGCGAAGGCTCGTCCCTCATTAATTGCTACAGGAGTGAGTTGAATTTTGCTAGTACAATCGCCTAGAGCATAGATATTTTCTTCCTCGGTGCGGCTATAGCGATCGACTACAACCATGCCCTCTTGATCTAGTTTTACAGAAGTATTCTCTAAACCTAAATTATCAGTATTTGGTTTCCGTCCTAACGCTGCCAAACTGATTGCGTCTGCTAATATATTTTCTTCGGTGTCATTTTTAATCATCATACTGACACCAGTGTCTGTTTTCTCAATGCTCACAATATCGGCATTATTAATAATTCTGATGCCGTGACGAATCATCCCCTCTTGAATTTCTGTCCTCAAATCTTCGTCAAACCCGCGCAAAATTTTATCTTGGCGAATCACCTGAATTACTTCTGTCCCTAACCCATGTAGAATGCAAGCAAATTCAGAGCCAATATATCCACCACCAAGTATGACAACCCGTTTAGGTTGGGGCTTCATTTCAAACAAAGCATCAGAAATCAGCGCGTGTTCAATACCAGGGATATCAGGACGAACTGGTGTCCCACCCACAGCAATTAATATTTTATCGGCGGTGACTTTAGTCTCGCCAACTTCAACTGTATGATTATCAATAAATTTAGCCCGCCCCTGAAATATCTGCACCTTGGAGTTATCTAACATCCTTTGGTAGATACCGTTGAGGCGTGTCACTTCATTATTAACACTGGTAATCATATCTTCCCAGTTCAGGGAACTTTGGACGGCACTCCAACCATAACCTTGTGCTTCTGCAAATATCCCAGGGAAGCGGGAAGCGTAAACCATTAATTTTTTCGGTACGCAACCACGGTTAACGCAAGTACCGCCGAGGCGATCAAACTCTGCAATCCCAACTTTTGCGCCATATTCTGCCGCACGGCGAGCTGTCGCTATCCCACCAGAACCCGCACCAATTACAAACAAATCAAAATCGTATGTCATATTAATTCAATATACTCCTGAGAAAAAACAAGCTACAAAATTCAAAATGAAATCAAGCATAACGTAATTACAAATTAGGAACAAAACAGGCAAAGGAAGTAATAATCAGCTCCCTTTGCCTGAAAACCAACAAGCGCAGAATAATAAACAATAAACTAGTAAAAACAAGTTAAAGAGTTATGGGTGCTGAGTTTTTCTCCTCTGCTCCTCTACCGATTTGGTGAGCCTGTCAAACTACTACACCCCTACCTTACCTTCTTCAACTAGCCGACGAATGACAACCGAGGTGCAACTTCTTTGGAGCGTTCTACACCCTTTAAGTATGCCAGCACTGTATCGGCATCGGATACTTCAAAAGGATCGGTAGGACAGTTGTCTTCATAGCCAGGCTCAACGAACATTTTTTCAATTTCGCCGTGGTTAACAACCATTGAATAACGCCAAGAACGCATCCCAAAGCCGATATTAGATTTGTCTACTAACATCCCCATCTTGCGGGTAAATTCGCCGCTACCATCAGGCAGCAAGAATACGTTTTTAGCTCCTTGTTGCTTACCCCACTGGAACATGACAAACGCGTCATTGACTGATAGGCAAATAATTCGATCAACGCCTAGAGCTTTGAATTCATCATAAAGTTCTTCATAACGGGGCAGGTGGGTGGAAGAACAGGTAGGTGTAAATGCCCCAGGTAAAGCAAATAAGACTACTTTTTTACCGCCGAAAATTTCTTGAGTTGTCTGGTCTTGCCAACGGTAAGGGTTGGGGCCAGCTACAGACTCATCCCGAACACGAGTTTTAAATACAACATCAGGAACGCGAGTAATAGCAGTCATAAATACCTCGTTTTTAGATGGAAAAATTAAACTTTTGTGGCAGTTTGATTATTTGGTAGTGGTAACTCACCACTTGTAAACCAGAATAATTCTGATTTAGGAATTAGTCAATAGTTAGAAATACTGGCTTGTTTTTATATCTCCAAGAAAAGTTAAATCCTGGGAAAAGAAAGGTTATAATATCGGTCTAGGCTTATTTACCTCGGTCAAGTAAATCCTATGCAGCAGCAAGCTGATGAGATTATCAAAATACTAAAAAGTAAAGGATTGCGAGTCACCCCTCAGAGGTTCGCAGTCTACGCAAACCTGCTGGCAAGAAAAGACCATCCTACCGTTGAGCAAATTTTGACGGATTTAAATAAGGATGCACCAACTTCATCGCAGGCGACCGTATATGCTGCGCTTCAGGCATTGCGTGAGGTGGGTTTGGTGCGTGAAGTGTTATTAGAAGAAGGGGTTTCTCGTTACGATGCCAATGTTGCACCCCATCATCATTTCCGGTGTAACTGCTGTCGCACTATCGAAGATATTCAATGGAACACCTTCGGCAATATTGATTTAGGTCAACTCCGTTCCGGGCTAAAAGCAGAACGTTTCGAGGTGATAGTTCAGGGAATTTGCGATCGCTGTCAGTAGGGAGTGCTGAGTAGTGAGTGCTGTTAGCGGTAGCGCGGCGTTTAGCCGGTGCTGAGTGGACATAAAAAAAGTAAGAAGTAAAAAGATTCTTGCCTTTTACCTTTTTACTTCTTTATCTTCCCTAAACTCGCACTAATAAAATGAAAATACATTTTGCGAAGGAATCAATCCGATGGAATATTCCATTGCTCTACCCCAACTGCCAACAGCCGCAGAACTGCCGGACTCTGATGATACTCCTGTGGATAACGAACTGCAAAATCTCATTCCTAACTTACTGACTTGTAAAGAAAATAAACTTCTGAACTGAAATAGCATAGGTATATGCCTCTCGAAATAAAACTGTTATTGTTCAGAATTTATGATTTATTCCCTTAAGATTACTGCTTTATAACTTCTATATTACCTCAGAATTATTTTCATCTTATCTGTACGAAATGGTACAGATGAACTTTAGTTGTTAGATTTAATCTTTAATAACAAGGTTCATCTAATTTAAAACTGGAAAAATTAAGATGATGTTTAACATTGATGAATATGTACTAAATTCCCAAACCGGACAGGTGGGGAAGGTTATTGGTTACGGACATGAAATAATCAATAATGTGTATACTGTAACGCTAAAAGTATTGATAGCTAAAACTGCTAATTCTTCTAAGAGATTATTTGTTTTAGAAGATACAATTTCAGCCTGGAGTCTAATATCATAGCTGAAGAATTCTCATGATTGAGGAGCAATAAAATTGCACATTGTCTTCTCCATTTTTTCAGATATAAACTAAATAAATTTACATTTTGACGACAAGGTTAACTAGAACAAATTAATCAAAAAAAATCAAACCAATCATCGTAAAGCACAATGGTACGAAACAAAAGAAATAAGCGTCTTAGAAAGCGTTAATATTAAGGAGGGCATCAAGCTAAATTTATCACTGCTGTATGCGCTAATGCTCCTGTTGTAAGTTGTTAAGCTTGCAACTAAAGAAAGTAATTCACCTTTTGACGTATTGGGATTAGCCCTAACTCCTCTCAAGCTGCCATCAGTTGCTGAACTACGCAAAACAGCGTGCTTAGGGGTTTTAATGTCTATATCTAAAGTGCCTCATCTACCAAGAGAAAATAAGATACTCGCTGCACTGTCCGAGGCTGAGTATCAACGCTTCGCTCCCCACCTGGAGCGAGTACATCTTCCAGTTAAGCAAGTCCTTTACGAAGCAGGCGAACCAATCACACACGTCTATTTTCTCAATCAGGCAATAGCTTCTTTAGTTTGTAACCAAGAAGACGGCTCGACCGTGGAAGCAGGTATGGTGAGTAATGATGGCATGGTGGGCCTTCCTGTAATTTGGGGCGGTAACTCAACAACTACAACCGCGTTTGTACAGGTTCCAGACAGTGGTATGAGGATGAAAGCAGAGCTATTAATAGCGGAGTTTAAGCGAGGAGGAGAGCTTCAAACTTTGCTGTTGCGTTACACTCAAGCACTGTTCACCCAAGTCACACAAACGGCAGCCTGCAACCG
The DNA here is from genome assembly GCF_034931465.1 of Anabaena sp. UHCC 0399. Lineage (NCBI taxonomy): Bacteria > Bacillati > Cyanobacteriota > Cyanophyceae > Nostocales > Nostocaceae > Anabaena > Anabaena sp. UHCC 0399. The sequence continues at coordinate 27,398 of NZ_JAYGGZ010000049.1, forward strand.
CCTGCATACGATAGAAGAGCGACTCGCCCGTTGGCTGTTAATAGTTGCTGACCGCGTGCAATCTGATACATTTCCTTTGACTCAAGAATTTATCGCCCAGATGTTGGGCTGTCGCCGGGCTGGTGTAACGATGGCTGCTGGCACACTTAGCCAAGCTGGAATGATTAGCTATAAGCGTGGAAATATTACCATTCTGAATCGGTCAGACTTGGAAGATACATCTTGTGAGTGTTATTCCATCATCAAAAACGAGTATGCTCGGTTGCTAGGCACACAGAGCTAGCTGTGGTCAACTGTGGTCAGCATAAAACCAATACCACGCAAAGTTCGTTGTAAGTCTATGGAGCTAGCCGTGTTTAAGAAAAGCTTTGCACTGAAGAGCTTAATGTGCGGAACCGTACCGACTCTTTAGATGAAGCGGGTGTAAATTTAAAGCTATGTAGATTAATTTCATGTTGATTTTTTAATGAATATGTTTAAAAGCAGAGCAATAACTATCTGTTTTTAAACATATTCATTGTGATGACTAAATAGGAGGTTGAGCTATTTTGTCAAAAATTTCTTTCAATTTATCTTCAGAAAATAGAGTGCTTTTAGAGCAAATACCCTTGAGAAAATCGCCATCTCTTAATGGTTTAAAGATACTTGTTGTAGATAATAATGAAGATTCCTTGTACATAGTGACGTTGATTTTTGAAGATTGCAAAGTAGAAATCAAGACGGCTAAATGTGTGGATCATGCCATACAGATAATAGAAGAGTGGAAACCGGATGTTATGATCAGCGATATCGGTATGCCTGAGAAAGATGCTTATTCACTAATTCGCTTCATTAGAAATAAAGAAATCTTTTGTGGTGGGTTTCTTCCTGCGGTGGCTCTTACAAGTTACGTATATCCAGAATACCTTAACGAAGCAATGGATGCAGGTTTTCAGGAGGTTATTTGTAAGCCTTTTGAGCCTGATGAATTAGTTGCAACAGTGGCAAATTTTACCCCATACTGGTATTGAGCCGAGATGCGGATACTGACTTGAAAATCTAACCGCAGCTAATAACTTGGGTAGGGTTTTGAGATTCAAGAGTAACACGATAGCCCAGTTGCTCCAGTCGCTTGGCCAGTCTTTTAGTCATTGTTTCTGGACGCTGTTGATCTGAGTTTATTTTGCGATCGCAAGAACGGTTTCGGATACCCCAATTGCTAGTTGCAATTGGGGTGGATTTGGGTATCTACGGAGGCTGGGAGAGGGAATGGCTGTTTTGGTTTAATCAGGATGGTGAGCGATTCCCCAGTCCTGATGAACGAGTAGAACAAGCTCAACAAGCTCAACAAGAACTCGAAGACTTACGAAATAGGCTCAAACAGCACGGTATCGATCCCGATAGTTTTTAGCTAAGGGAGTGGTGAACCCTCTCCCTGCTCCCTGCCCTAATTCTGCATGACTGCATCTAAAAGGACATCTGCACCAAATCGGACTACATCGGTGCAGGGTAGACCAGTTTCGGCTGTGGTTTGTGCGATCGCATTTTTTGCAGCAAATTCATCTAAATGGGCAGTGTTTAAGGCTATCCCCGCTACAGGTACTTTACCAAATGCCCCGCCAGCACTGGCGACGGTTTCATACAGCTTAATCACCTCTGGTAAAGGTGGAATGGGTACATGGGGATTATTGCGATTATGAGTTTGTCCGGCTTTATGTACCAAGACTAATTGAGTCGGTTGAGAACCACGAATTAGGGGTAGGGTTGCCGTTGAACCAGGATGTAATAAAGAACCTTGTCCTTCTATATATAAGATGTCGTAATTTTTCCCATAGCGCATCACCATCTGTTCTACTGCACCAGCCGCAAAGTCTACCCGCACAGCATCTAAGGCTACACCGTCCCCTTCTAACATCACCCCAGTTTGACCGGTAGCCAAAAACTTAGAACGCCAACCCCGAAGTTTTGACAACCAATGTAGTTCTAAACTCGTGGACATTTTCCCAATGGCCATGTCAGTCCCCACGGTTAACACTCGCCGACAGGGGAGAGTCCGCGCGATTCCACTGGCAACATCTAAATTAGCTGGTTCTTTTCGCACGTCCCAAATTAACTGCCCTGGTTTGAGGAGTGCATTTAAATCAGCCATATTGGACAACGATGTGTGTAACCCATTCACCAACGACATCCCAGCTTCCAGGGCTGTTTTAATTTCGATCCAGTAATCATCAGGTACACCACCACCTTTGGGGGCAATTCCAATCACTAAGATTTGGGGCTTGTATTCCAAGGCTGCTGCTACCGATGCCACGATGGGGACATCCCGCTTAATACCTGTGATTTCTCTTAAAGATTGTCCCGGACACTCCTTATCTATAACTGCCACAATTGGGGCTTCACTGTAGCGTAAAAGTGCTAGGCCAGTTTTGCCGACAGACCCCTGAGTTCCTTCATGCAATAAAATAGCAACTTTTTGATTAAGTGGCAGACGCACTATATTTTACTCCCAAGCCTGGTAAATCGTTTGGTAATACTCTCCCTTCTTGTACCACTGCACCGGTGAAGGGATCATCACTTAAATTTAAGTGACTATCTAAATCTAAATAATCAGCTAGCGGCGATAGTTGTGCAGCTGCGGTATTAGATAGCGAACTGTCAGAATAGCAGCCAAACATAACTTGTAACCCATAAGCACGGGCAGTATATACCATCCGCATAGCCTCAGTTAAGCCCCCAGATTTCATCAATTTAATATTGATGCCATCTACATAGTTTGCCAGATGGGGAATATTGGAGCTATTAAAGCAGCTTTCATCCACAAAAATCGGTAAGGGTGATTTTTCTTTCAGCTTGACTAAATTAGTTTCCTCTCCCCGTGGCAATGGCTGTTCCACATACTTTATACCTAAATCCGCCAACCAATTGCACATCTCAATGGCATCTGCTAGACTCCAACCCCCGTTAGCATCGACAAAAAATTCTTGAGCTGGTGCTTCTTGTTGCACTGCCAATAGCATTTGTCGATCTGCTTCTATCCCTTCTGGACTACCTAACTTGACTTTAAATAAACGCACATCGGTAAATTGTAACCAATCCCTAGCCCTTGCCTGAGCGGCGGCTGGTGAACTAATGCCGATAGTGACGGAAGTTGGGACTATGGCGTTACGATTCAGTCCCCAGATTTGCCACAAGGGTAATCCTACATACTTACCTAGCCAGTCATACAATGCCATATCGAGTGCTGCCCTCGCTGCCGAAGGCACTTGGTGTTGGATTAACACTTGCTCGATTTCCTGTCTTTGCAACGGGTGAAAGGCTTGCAACACTGGTGCGAGTTGTTCTAAGGAGTTCTTAATAGTATCAGTTGATTGTGCATGATTGCCCACACCAAACGGCGATGCTTCACCCCAACCTTCGATGTTTTCTGCATCTTTGTTAGAACTGACAATCTTTACCCAGACATTAGTTGTTTTTGCCGTTGTCCCGCGACTAATAGTTAAGGGGAATCGCTTGTTAACTGTAAATAGATGAACTTCTATCTGCATAACTATGCTCAAACTCTGGTGAGAGCAAAAATAGTGTAAGTGCAAATTTTAGCTGATTTGGGGTATCAGTTATACTTTTTTACATTCTTTATTGATAGCTAAAATATTAAATAATCCTTCGTAAAACAAAGAGTGTATGAGCAAATTACAAAAATGGCAGATATTAAACTCCAAAATGGTCTTAGATCATCCTTGGTGTCAAGTCAGGCAAGATGAGATTAAATTACCCAATGGTCAGATAATAGATGACTATTTTGTGAATATTAAGCCAGATATTGTCCTAGTTCTTCCTGTTACTGCCACTAGAGAAATTATTTTTGTTCGGCAATACAGACATGGGGCGGAGGATTTTTTTATAGAACTGCCAGCCGGGAGGTTTGATCCAACACAAGAAAGTCCAGAAGATGCAGGTATGAGAGAACTGCAAGAAGAAACAGGTTATGTAGCTCAAAAACTGCAAAAAATTGCCACATTATATGACAACCCCAGTAAAGAGAATAATCAAATTCATTTATATTTAGCAGAAAATGTGATCAAGGTTGGAGAACAAAAGTTAGATATTACAGAAGAGATTGAAGTAATTTTAATTCCTTTAGAGTCAGTATTAGAGAAAATATCTCAAGGGGAAATTTCGGTGGTGGGAAGTATTGCAGCCTTGTTGTTAGGATTAAAGTTGATCACTGATTAATTCTGGGTAGCCTACGGTAAGCAAGCTACAAGTCTCTACTCCCAAATATTGAGTCTCAAATTTTGAATTATAATTTCACCTTGCGGCACTTTTCAGACAATACTTTCTGGCTGAATTAGGTTAGATGCCGACGTTAATGCCTGTAAGCGGCTTTCTACCTGACTAATTTGGGCTGACGACTTGACAGAAGACTTATCCTGTGTATGGGAAGGATTACAGAATCGCTGCAATTGAAGCTGGGTAATCCGTCTCTCCACTTGCCCAGGGGTGACGACCATCCAGACATGACGATGATGTGCGATCGCATCTTCTACTATAGATTCAATGGCCAGTGCCGCCGTAATTCCAATATTGGAGACTTCACTCAAATCTAATACTATTGCTTGATAGTTCTGTACGAATGACATCCGGCGAGAGATGCTTTTAGCTGCACCAAAGCTCATTGGCCCTCCCAATTTAAGTAGCAAAATATCCCCTCCGGCTTGGGTGAGGATTTCTTGCTCGGCGAGAGTAAGATTGTGATTTCCTGTAGAGTCAGTAATGACTTGAATATTATCACTTTGGACATCACTTAACCGTTTAATAGTTAGGACATTGGCAATAAATGCGCCTACTAGTACCGCCGTAATTAAGTCTACAAATACGGTGAGAAACAATACCAAATACATTAATCCCGTACCTTTCAAAGAAAGACGGGGCGCACGTTTGATAAACCCCCAATCGAGAATATCAATGCCTACCTTTAATAACAGTCCCGCCAGCACTGCATTAGGAATCTGTGCAGTTAATGGACTTGCCCAAAACACAACTAACAGCAGTACCAGGGCATGAATCATCCCGGATAGGGGCGTTTTCCCTCCAGCTTGGACATTTACGACTGTCCGCATGGTTGCGCCTGCACCGGGTAATCCACCAAATAACCCCGCCAACATATTGCCAATCCCTTGCCCAATCAACTCTTTGTCAGAATCATGCTGAGTACGGGAAATATTATCAGCCACCAAGGAAGTTAACAGCGAATCGATAGCCCCCAACACCCCTAACATCAGCCCATACCTGAGCATATCGGCTAACTCGCGGATATTAAAGGTAGGCATTCGGAAGGTGGGTAATCCGCTAGGAATCTTACCAATGCGCGACACATTGGCATCTTTGAAGACCACCACTACCACCACTGAGACAATTGTTACCACCACCAATGCCAATAGGGGGGAAGGTAAAAACCGATTTAGTTTGGTGGGAGTGGCAAAGACAATCAGCAAGGTGAGTAATCCCAACCCTATAGCAACCCAATTGGGATCACTTAGATAGGTGGGTAGTTGTTGTAGGGTTGTGACCACGCCACCTGTGCCGGCATGACCTAGTAAGGGGGGCAATTGCAGCAAAATGATAATTACGCCAATCCCTGACATAAAGCCAGAGATGACGGTGTAGGGTAGGAGGGTGATATATTGCCCTAAGCGCATCACCCCAAACAGGATTTGCAGTAGTCCACCCAACATGACAACGGTAAATGCAATTTCTAACCCCGTATCGGGATAACGCGCCATCAAGGTAGAAATTACTGTTGTGACTACCACAGTCATTGGCCCAGTAGGGCCAGAAACTTGGGCTGGTGTTCCGCCAAATAGGGCAGCAAAAAAACCGACGATGATAGAACCATAGAGTCCAGCGATCGCCCCTGCACCAGAAGCAACCCCAAAGGCTAGGGCTAAAGGTAGAGCCACAATGGCAGCAGTTAAGCCTCCAAACAGATCGCCGCGCCAATTGCGAAAATGAATTTTGTTAATTAGGTTGATGGACACTGTATTACTACTTTTAATTAAACAGATTTGAACACAATCACACTAAGTATTTAAACAAAACTTGTAATCAACGAAATACCAGTACGGGAATATTGCTGCTGCGAATGATTTGAGTTGTGGTGCTACCAATAATCAGGTTACGAATCCGGCTATGTCCGTAAGCCCCCATCATCAGTAAATTAATGTTGTTTTCTTGCACATATTGAGCTATGGCTTGTTCTGGTTCACCTTCTAGGAGGCTAAAGACTGGCTCAAATCCTACTGTATACAACCATTCTTGAGCCTCATTCAGTGTGACTATTGCTGTTTGATCTGAGTTACTTTTAGCCACCGTCAGCAGATGTATCTCTAAACTTTGAAAGACAGGAGAATTTTCTAAAAATTGCAGGATCTTTTTCCCACTTAGACTACCGTCATAGGCAACCAAAATGCGCTCAATTGGTTTAAATTCGCGGGGAGTAACTAAGCACGGCTTACTACTACTACGAATAATTCGATCTATATTGGCTCCTAAATGTCCCGATGCAAAATCGGCTGCTTCTCCCCGTTTACCTAAAACAATCAAGTCGGAATTTTCTGCAAATTCATGAAAACAGTCCACTAGGAAGCCTGTTTTATTAGTTAACTTAAAATATTCTATGCCTTCAGCTTTCAGAGTTGCGGCGGCATTTTGTAAAATCAATCTTGCCCGTTGATTGTTCAGCTTGGCTTTTTCATGTTCTAGGTTAACTAACTCATTTAGCAAGTTCTCTGAAGCACCTAGTCCAATACTACCGCTTAAGTTACCAGTAGAAGCGACTTTTTGGCTGCGAATATCGGTGACAAACAAAACATTAATGTGGGCATGGAATTGATTAGCAAACCAAGCTCCATATTTATAAACATTTTCCGCAAAAGATGAACCATCAGTACAAAGTAAAATATTTTTCATTATGGTTTTAGACCCTGCTAATCAAAGGGTTGAAAGACAAAAATTCTACTGTTTTTTCAAAGCATCGGAGTTTTGAGAAATCGCTAATTTATTCAGTAAGGTAGCACTAGCTGCATTCAGTCCAACTAGTTCTACTTCTGCACCATTGCGGCGAAATTTCAGCACTGCTTTATCAAGTACCTCCACTGCCCCTTGATCCCACAGGTGAGCATGAGTTAAATCAATGGTGACGCGCTCGACTAGTTCTGTAAAATCAAAAAACCCTAGAAATTCATCTCTAGATAAAAAGAAAATTTGTCCAGCTACTTTATAGATGCGATGCAGACCATCTTCACCCAATACTTTATCCACAAATACTAATTGGGCAATCTTGTTAGAGAAAAATACTGTACTCATAACGATGCCTGTCACTACACCCAGGGCAAAATTACGGGTGAAAATTGTCACAAACATCGTTGTTAACATGACGGCGGTTTCAGTGCGGGGGATGCGGGGAAGATTTTTGATGGATGACCAACGAAATGTACCGATGGACACCATAATCATTACGGCTACTAATGCCGCCATTGGCATTTGCTTGACCCAATCTTGCAAAAACAAAATGGCAAATAACAGGAAAACCCCGGATGCCAGGGTTGATAATCTCCCCCGTCCGCCAGACTGAACATTAATCACTGATTGACCAATCATCCCACATCCAGCCATACCTCCAAAGAAGGCAGTAATAATATTAGCAATGCCTTGTCCGTTGGCTTCTTGGTTTTTATTGCTGGGGGTATCTGTGAGTTCATCCACCAATGAAGCGGTTAAGAATGAAGCTAACAAACCAACGATCGCCAAGGTCAAAGAATAGGGCAGAATAATCTTTAATGTTTCTAGAGTCCACGGCACTTGGGGTAGGGCAAAACTGGGTAGCGCAGTTGGTAACTCTCCCATATCCCCAACGGTGGGAACTTGAAGTTTCAGGGCGATCGCTGCGATCGTCATTACTGCTAAAGCGACTAGGGGCGAGGGAACTGCTTTTGTAAAGCGAGGCAGAATGTAAATAATCCCCAAGGAAAGGAGAGTCAATATATATACGGTGGGCGGTACGTTCGTCAGTTGAGGTAACTGGGCGAGAAAAATCAACACCGCTAGGGCATTAATATAGCCAATCATCACCGCCCTGGGGACAAATCTCATTTGGCGACCCAGTTTTAGCAACCCAAACAAAACTTGAAAGACCCCTGTTAAAAAGGTGGCCGCGAATAAATATTGCAAGCCATGATCTTTAACTAAATCAATCATCAACAAAGCCATCGCGCCTGTAGCGGCGGAGATTGACCCCGGTCTACCGCCTAAAAACGCCGTTATAACGGCAATAATAAATGAGGCATACAGGCCGACTTTGGGATCAACCCCAGCAATAATCGAAAAGGCGATCGCCTCTGGAATCAGGGCTAGTCCCACGACTGCACCCGCCATAATGTCTCGCTGAGTGTTAAAAAACCACTCTCGCCTCAGAATTGTTCCGTTCAATTTCCCTCCTATCTCCGCTTATCCATCCAAAATTGGCAGTGGGTAATTCACATCCAAAATAGCCGACTTGTCAATATAATTCGGTAATTAATAATTCGTAATTTTCTGCCGTAAGCTCCTCTAGGTCTGCGTAAAATCCGTGTTTACTGGTGTTTTTATAATTCCGAATTAGTAATTTTCAACACATACCAATCCACAGGCTAAACTCTTTAGCGATCACCTACGGTGGAGCGTAGCTCATCGCTTCCAGCCGGCGGGTACGCCATCGCGCCAAAGCTGAACTAGAGTTGACGTGGATTCCTGTACGGATAGTTGCAAAGACTTCTAATAACTGCAAGGCTGACGCTGCACCTTAAGGTGGATACTCCCAACTATGTAAGGCTACCGAAGAGATCGTTACCTGGAACATTACCAGAACCTGCTTACTATTAGATAATTACAAAGGCATTTATTTGGTAACGAAAGCATATCACAGTGTTCTTACAATTTGCAATAAAAGTACAATAAACCGTGACATATAATATTATCTCTATATGAAGAAGCGGCAACAAAGAAAAGAGAGTTTTAATCACAAAATATGCTGATTTTGTCAACTCCTTTTTAACTATTCAAAATTCAAAATTTAATTAAGCACAAGTTTGCCTATCTTAACCAAAGGCGAAAGAAAAAATACTCCAGGTTCAAGATTCCAAACAGCATCACGATTAACTTGGATAATTATCAATCAGTGGGGGCTTGAGACTCCACTGACTGATTGAAACTGCGAATTGGTTTGACTAGTAGGCATTGCTGATTGTATTGAATTGAAAAACTCTTTGAAAGTTAGCTGGTTCGATATACTTCATCCTATCTAGTCAGCAACGCCTACTTTACGCATAACTCAGCACGCTGCTCAAAGCCCCGCTATTGCTTTCAGGGCTTTACAGCACTTACACTGCTTCTGTGTTCTTTTCGCCAGTCCGAATCCGAATCACTTGCTCTACTGGTGAGATAAAAATCTTACCATCACCGATTTCTCCAGTGCGAGCTGCTGAGATGATTTTGTCAACCACCATATCAACTTGGTTATCTTCAACTACAATCTCCACCTTGAGTTTTTGCAGAAATTCAACGGTGTACTCAGAACCGCGATAGCGTTCTGTTTGCCCTTTTTGCCGTCCGAACCCCCGAACTTCAGAAACCGTCATACCCACAATACCAGCGTTGACTAAAGCGATTTTTACTTCGTCTAGCTTAAATGGACGGATAATTGCTTCTACTTTTCTCATGTCATCGACTCCTAATTTTTAGAAGGTGTGTTTATATATCTAACCAGATCAAATGTCTGATACTTTCACTATTCGCCTTATTTTAAAGACAGATGTGAGAATTGCAACTTTTTTTAATCGCATCTGACCCAGATTTTATTGTGTCTCTGTGGTGAAAAATCATTTTTTAACCACAGAGACACAAAGACACAGAGAAAAATCTATGCCGTCGAGGCGAGAGATTGTTAAAATCCTGTTATCCTCGTAACTACTCACGCAGAACGCAATCAGAAAAGCGATCGCTATGCTTCAGTATCCCCATCTCGAACAGGCGTTAAAATATCACTTCGGTTATGATCAGTTCCGTCCTGGACAACGGCAAGTTATTGAAGATGCGCTGCAAAATCGGGATTTGATGGTGGTGATGCCTACGGGTGGTGGTAAGTCGCTGTGCTTTCAGTTACCTGCTTTGATGAAATCGGGACTCACTGTGGTGGTATCACCGTTGATTGCTTTGATGCAAGACCAAGTGGAAGCACTGCGAAATAATAATATCTCGGCTACGTTCCTTAATAGTAGTTTGAATGCGTATCAGGTGCGATCGCGAGAAGAGGCCATCCTCAATGGTAAGGTAAGATTACTCTACGTCGCCCCTGAACGTCTTTTGAGTGAAAGGTTTCTCCCGTTTCTCGATTTAGTCAACGAAAAAATCGGTATATCTATTTTTGCCATCGATGAAGCGCACTGTGTTTCTGAGTGGGGACATGACTTTCGTCCAGAATATCGTCAGTTGAAATCTCTGCGGAAGCGTTACCCGAATATTCCCGTCCTCGCCCTTACCGCTACAGCCACAGATCGCGTCCGGGCTGATATTATTCAACAATTAGGATTAAAACAGCCGAGTATTCACCTGGCTAGCTTTAATCGGCAAAATCTTTATTACGAAGTTCGTCCTAAAAGTAAACAAGCTTACGCTGAATTATTAGAATTAATTCGAGATAGTGAAGGTTCAACTATTATTTATTGTTTAACTCGTAAAAAGGTCGAAGAACTTACCTTTAAACTGCAAAATGATAAAGTGTCTGCTTTATCTTATCATGCCGGATTACCTGATGATGAACGTAGTAAAAATCAAACGCGATTTATTCGGGATGATGTGCGGGTGATGGTGGCAACTATCGCCTTTGGGATGGGGATTAATAAACCTGATGTGCGCTTAGTTGTTCACTTTGATATTCCCCGTAATTTAGAGAGTTACTATCAAGAATCAGGTAGGGCTGGTAGAGATGGTGAACCGTCACGTTGTACCATCTTTTTCAGTTTTGCTGATATTAAAACCATTGAATGGAGTATTGAACAAAAGACTGACTCCCAAGAGCAATTGATTGCTAGGCAACAACTCCGGCAGATGATAGATTATGTTGAAGGGACAGATTGCCGCCGCACAATTCAACTAGGTTATTTTGGGGAACGGTTTGCGGGTAATTGTGGTAACTGTGATAATTGTCGCCATCCCAAACCTTTAGAAGATTGGACAATTGAAGCTATGAAGTTTTTATCTTGTGTGGCGCGTTGTAAAGAAAGATTTGGGATGTTACACGTTATAGATGTGTTGCGCGGGGCAAAAAAAGATAAGATTCTTCAATATGAACATGATAAGCTTTCTACCTACGGTATTGGTAAAGATAGAACTGTAGATGAATGGCGAGTATTGGGGCGATCGCTTTTACATCAAGGTTTATTAGAGCAAACTAGTGATGGCTATTCTGTACTGAAATTAAATGCTTTAAGTTGGGAAGTCATGCGGCGACAACGCCAAGTTATGTTATCTGTTCCTGTGGTGCAGAAGCTTAGTGTAGTCCCAGAGAATCCCAAGGCAGAAGTCGCAGAAGCATTATTGCACAGATTGCGATCGCTGCGTAAGCAATTAGCTGATGAGCAGTCTGTACCGCCTTATGTAGTCTTTCATGACTCGACTTTAAAATTGATGGCGCAGGTACAGCCGAAAAACATAACTGAATTTGGTAAACTTTCGGGTGTAGGTAGTCACAAACTAGCCCAGTATGGGGAAAAATTTCTCACAGAAATTCGCGCCTACCGTCAAGAAAAAAACCCGACAGATCAACACGTAAATTCTACGTCTTCATCCAGTTCAGTTTCTGGTAGTGAATTACACACATTACAGTTACATCAACAAGGTTTAAATATTGCTCAGATAGCCCAAAAACGCAATCTGAGTCCATCTACTATTGCTAGTCATTTAGAAAAACTCATTGAGAAAAATCAGTCTATAGATTTAAATCAATTAGTCCCTCTAGAACATCAGCAAAAAATTTGGCAAGTTTTGGAAGTGTTGGGTGATATTGCTTTGACACCAATTAAACAACAATTGGGCGAAAGTTATACTTTTAATGAGATTCGCCTAGTTAGAGAAAAGTGGCGGCGACAAAATCGTAAGTAATTGAAGGGAATAGGTGACAGCTAACAGGTGATAGGTGACAGTTCTTAAGAAAAATAGCTGACTAGCGATCGCATTAATTGAAGGTTACTTTTTATTAATTTTGTAGCTTTTTTTGAGTATTTGTGATTTTAAATTTCTATGTCAAGTATATGCAATCGCCCCCGATGGGGCGCAGCCGATAGCTTGCTGCTTTAATTAAGAAACTACATCCACATAACTAGGAATATTAGCCCTAGTATCTTGTGATTCCATCGTAGGCTGTGCTGACACAATATTCTTTGTTTTCATAGCCGAAATTACAGACAGCAACTTTGGTAGCCCAAGACAAACAACAGTATTGACAATAGTTAAGAGGATACCATCAATGAAACTCATAGACTTACCCTTGGTTTAAAATTTTTGATCCATCCTTATCTTAGTGTGAATTACAAATTGCATCATTGATCACATATTTTGATTTTCTTCTGCTATCCATAAGTTTAGTCTATGTATATTTTTATTAAGCGAAAGTATTTTTATACCTCCCTCTGAAGAAATAACACCAAAATCTATTTTTATCTGTATATTCATCTCACTGAATAACTTAAAATCTTTGTATATTAAAATCAAAAATACCTTACGAAAAACACTTCATTAGAACTGAAGATAACAGTCTAATTTTGAAGTTTTCGCAAGGTTGCAACAAAAACTAATAATCAAGATTCATCGAATTGATATAAGTACAAATTCGGTCTTAATTGTGCAGAGAAAAAAACCAGAAACAGTCAATCAATTCGGAGAACATTTGGCACAAAAATGTGGGCTGAATTTACAAAACTCACTACCCGTTAAGGTGTAAGTCGTGCAGTAGGGAAAACTAGTCATACCCCTACCTGTTTCTCGCCATTTTGCAACCTTGGGTAGTCTGTGATTCTGTTTGCTTTGAGGTGGTGAGAGAATCAATGATAAAAGCTTGGGTAACGCCAAACAGGCTAAAACATTGATCAGAGTTAGTAAGAAAGCATCTAGTAAACCCATAGGTAATCAACCCCATGCAATAATTAGGTGGCCGCTATTCATATTTGCAGAGTGGATTTAGCAGTCAGAATTTAAGAGTCAGACCTATTACCAAAATCGGGAGATTACTCCACTTATGAATCTATCAACGATACCAAACACTGATAAATCATAAGTTCCGACTTCTGTGTTCTGAATTCCTACCTAAAAACCATAGATTTTGGTTTATATAAATTTACCTTAGCATAGAGTCACATCATAATCATGTCCGATTGATTACTTTATTGCCGATCTCAACAGGCTTCTTTTTGGTTTAGCTAAATGTTAAGGTTGCGAAACTGACTACATAGTGAGTGATGTAGATATAGAGAAGCGATATTGTAGCGTAATAGCAGAATCAATTTAGACAGAGCCAATTTTGAATTTGAGGTGATATGTGATGATAACCATCCAACCGGGGTCTTCTCTTTTAGCCAATATTAGCAAGCAAGAAAGTCTATCAATACAGCGTTTGGTAGATTATACCAACGTAGAGTCACTGCCAGAAATTTGGCCATTGGCAGCGCAAAAATTTGGTGACATTGTGGCTCTGCACAATCCCCATGCTAAACCAGAGGTAAAAATCACTTATAGCCAGTTAGCAGAAAAAATTCAGCAATTCGCGACTGGTTTACAAGTCTTGGGAGTACAAGTAGGCGATGGCGTTCCGCCCACCGGAGGTGATCGCCTTTCCTTAATTGCAGATAATAGTCCACGTTGGTTCATCGCCGATCAAGGCATACTCACAGCCGGGGGAGTAAACGCGGTGCGGAGTTCCCAGGCTGAACGGGAAGAACTGCTGTATATCGTGGCTAATAGTGGTAGTAAAGCTTTAGTAGTCGAAGATTTAAAGACACTCCAGAAACTCCGCGATCGCCTTAACGATTTACCAATTGAGTTCATTATCTTACTTTCCGATGAAACGCCACCAGCCGAGGAAACTATCAAAATCCTCAACTATAGCCAATTACTAGAACTTGGTACTAACCATACCCTAGTGAAAGTCAAGCAAACCTCAGAAAATCTCGCCACCTTGATTTACACCTCTGGGACTACAGGTAAACCCAAGGGAGTGATGCTTTCTCATGGCAACTTATTACACCAAGTCAAAACCCTGGGAACAGTAGTACAACCCCAACCAGGGAATATAGTTTTAAGCATTCTTCCCACTTGGCACAGTTACGAACGCAGTGGTGAGTATTTCTTGCTTTCTCAAGGTTGTACGCAAGTTTATACTAATTTGCGTTCCGTTAAAAAAGATTTAAAGGACTTCAAACCCCATTACATGATTGCCGTTCCCCGGCTGTGGGAATCGATTCATGAAGGTGTGCAGAAGCAGTTTCGCGAACAACCAGCCAAAAAGCAACGCCTCATCTATTCATTACTAGGTGCAAGTGAGAGATATATCAAAGCCAAGCGAATCGCTCAAGGCTTAAGTTTAGATCATCTCCATGTCTCCTCTATGGGACGTTTAGGGGCAAGAATATTAGCATCGGCGTTATTTCCTCTCCATGCCCTAGGGGAACGTTTGGTTTACGCCAAAGTCAGGGAAGCCACAGGAGGACGCATTAAGCACGTCATTAGCGGTGGTGGTGCATTACCCCGACATATAGATAACTTTTTTGAAATTGTTGGTGTAGAAATTTTACAAGGTTACGGTTTAACAGAAACTTCCCCCGTTACCAACGCCCGTCGTCCTTGGCACAATTTGCGTGGTTCATCCGGACAACCAATTCCCGGTACAGAAGTTAAAATTGTAGACCCTGAAACTCGCAGACCTTTAGCCGATGGACAACGAGGTTTGGTGTTGTTGCGAGGGCCACAAATTATGCAAGGCTATTACCAAAATCCTGAAGCTACAGCCAAAGTCATTGATGCTGAAGGTTGGTTTGATAGCGGTGACTTAGGCTGGATAACACCATATAATGACCTAGTGCTGACGGGAAGGGCAAAAGATACGATTGTCTTGACCAATGGGGAAAATATCGAGCCGCAACCCATCGAGGATGCTTGCTTGCGATCGCCCTACATTGACCAGATTATGCTAGTTGGACAAGACCAACGCTGTATCGGTGCTTTGATTGTCCCCAACCTAGAAGCTTTGGAAAAATGGGCTGAGGGTCAAAATCTTACCTTAGTTACGCAGGATGATAATTTAACCTCTTCATCCAGTGAAACCATCACCCTGGAGAGTAAAATGATCCAGGATTTATTCCGGCAAGAATTAAATCGGGAAGTGCAGAACCGTCCGGGTTATCGCTCAGATGACCGTGTAGGGCCGTTTAGACTGATTCTAGAGCCGTTTTCGATGGAAAATGGCTTAATGACACAAACGCTGAAAATCCGGCGACACGTTGTCATGGAACGCTACCACGATATGATTGCCGCCATGTTTGCCTAATAATTCCAGACTGCAAAATACAAGAGTGAACGTGAAATTTTTATGACTGATGTCTCCAATCCTAATCTGCTTTTAAAGCGCGTCGTTAACGTCAAAGTTATTGTCACTCCCCTCTGGAAAGAGGAAGTGCAACAACAACTGCAAGCGCAAATCAACCAACTTGATCAGCAATTGCAACAGTTAGACGTTGAAGGACAAAGAGCGATTTCCGCCATTCAAAAGCAAAGTCTCCAGCCACCTGGCCCCCAAACCCTCCAACAAATTGATAATATCCAACAGCAAATCAATCAAAAGAAAACCGAATTCCTAGAGCAGAAAAACCAAATGCTGCAAAATCTCCAACAAGTACAATTGCTGGAGTTGGATCAAGAAGTGAATCAATTCCAAATGGAAGGCTTTTTCCGTGTCGAACGGGGCGATAACTTAATTAGCAAAATGCAAGTTGAAATCGTTCTCCGAGATGGAGTTGTCGAAGAAATTCGTGGCGATCTTTAATTAAAGTTGCGAATTCTCAAATTATTAAATGTATGATACCCCGCCCCTCGTGGGCGGTCTTTTAATTCAGGACGTTGCCCACGCCCCGCTACCGCTAATAGCACTCCACACA
>NZ_JAYGGZ010000049.1:43833-56737 GCF_034931465.1 Anabaena sp. UHCC 0399
AGCACTCATTACTCAGCACTCAGCACTCAGCACTCAGCACTCAGCACTCAGCACTCAGCACTCACTACTCAGCACTCAGCTTGACATTGACTTTGAGAACCCACCCAAACAATTTGCCAAATTGGAGGTGAACTTGATAAGAGCGATCGCCCGAAACGATTCATCTCCACTCGATATTTCATCGCCGTAGATGAATCACCCTGAGACGGTGTTTGAATCACTGTCACTAAAGCTTGATTCGGTTGTGGATAGGTAACTTCTACCTGGCGATCGCTCTTTGTAGGTTGAAAATCATCTAATAAATTCATCGCCAGCTTCGCCGGATCGCTACCTTGTAAGGGAGAATTGACACTTTCTAAAGGTATATTTTCATATTGAGCGCGTTCCGAGTCTTCCACAATCTCTTGAGAATGTTGTACGTCTGACAAGGGCTGTGGTTGAGCATTGATATTATCCACGATTGGTATTGCTGTTTGGTACTGAATCATATAAACACCAGCACCAGCAGTAGCAAAGATACTAAGTATCAAAATCAAGAAGAACTTCAGTTTTACTGACATAAAACTAAATACGCATTGTAAAAAAACTAATGGTCAATTTGGGATTTTCAATTGATGTTTAACAACTAATTACTCCCTATAATCTTCCTAGGGAAAGCTCCTAATTTCTGATAATTGCTGATGAGTGATACAAAAATATATGAAAATTTCATGAAAATTGTGAAAAACTCATGCTAGAGACTGATAGCCAGCAGCAACAATCGATTATTACATGGAAGCAATAGACCTCATTGTCGCTGGGATGTTCCGAGGGGACAGGTGACAGCGAAGATTTTAAGCCAATTCCCAATGCCCAATTCCCGATTTAAAATAGAAAATCTCAACCATAAAACTCTCCAGCTAAGATACAATTCGATCTGGCAAAAGCTGTTAAAGTCCATAAACCCATTGATTCTAGAACCACCATATGAGCATTCACGAAGTATTCATGCCGGCGCTGAGTTCCACTATGACCGAAGGCAAAATTGTCTCCTGGGTAAAATCGCCGGGGGATAAAGTGGAAAAAGGCGAAACAGTGGTGGTTGTTGAGTCAGATAAGGCAGATATGGATGTAGAAACCTTCTATGAAGGGTATCTCGCACATATCGTAGTCCAAGCAGGTGACAGTGCGCCTGTAGGAGCTGCGATCGCTTATGTTGCCGAAACTGAAGCCGAAATCGAAGCTGCCAAATCTATGGGCAATTCCGGCGGTGCAGCAGCTACTCCTACGGCTACACCTCAACTAGTTGCAGCTACAGCCTCAGTGGGAACACCAACTGTAGCATCTCAAAATGGGTCTAACCATCAGGAAGGTAGACTCGTAGCTTCACCAAGAGCGCGTAAGTTAGCCAAAGAATTGAAAGTGGATTTGACTACTCTCAAAGGTAGTGGCCCTTACGGTCGGATTGTCGCCGAGGATGTAGAATCTGTCGTGGGTAGAACTACTGCACCGGCTGCTCCCACAACCCCCGCACCAAGCATTACCCCAGTTGCACCACCAGCACCAAGAACACCCGCACCAGTAGCAGCCGTTCCTGGTCAAATAGCACCATTCAATGCTCTACAAAACGCCGTCATTCGGAATATGGTAGCTAGCCTAGCCGTACCAGAATTCCGTGTTAGTTACACAATCACCACTGATGGGTTAGACAAACTTTACAAACAAATTAAATCCAAAGGCGTAACAATGACAGCGTTACTGGCGAAAGCTGTAGCGGTGACATTACAAAAACATCCACTTTTAAATGCTAGCTATTCTGATCAAGGCGTAGTTTATCATGGCGACATCAATATTGCCGTAGCTGTAGCGATGGATGATGGCGGTTTAATTACACCAGTATTAAAAAATGCCGACCAAGTAGACATTTATTCTCTCTCACGCAGCTGGAAGTCTCTAGTAGAACGCGCTAGAGCCAAACAACTACAGCCTGATGAGTATAACAGTGGTACTTTCACCCTGTCTAACTTGGGAATGTATGGTGTAGATACATTTGATGCCATTTTACCCCCCGGACAAGGTTCAATTTTAGCGATCGGTGCATCTCGTCCCCAAGTTGTAGCTACCCCAGACGGTTTGTTTGGTGTGCGTCAACAAATGCAGGTCAATATTACTTCTGATCACCGTATTATTTATGGTGCTGATGCGGCGGCGTTTTTACAAGACTTGGCTAAGTTGATTGAGACTAACCCTCAATCTTTGACTCTTTAGTCAACCGCTTCACCTACAAGGGGATAGAGTTTTTGGGTAATGGGTGCGGGAAACAGCCACCATTGCCCAATTTTTATGCCAAACCCGTAGAGACGTTGCATTGCAACGTCTCTACGGGTTTTATTGTTTCGGCAAATTATCTTAATTCAAAAATTATTAGAACTGAATCCGGAATGTGGGAGGCAAAAACTGGAGTAAAAAACAGAATAAGGAAGAAACAGTCAGTAACCCAGCCCTAAAGGGACTGGACTTGTAAGAGTAATCAAGCAAGCCGTACTGACCCGTCTAAGTCTTAGCTGACTACGTTTTTTGAGTTACGACACCCTGGGATACGCAGCCAGTCCCCTGCTCTGTCGCTTGTGATTAAACAGTTCTAAGGTCACTGGAACAGTGTTGCAAGCCTAACAAGCTCTTAAAACATTGACTAGGCTAACTTTACTCCCGCAAGGGAAGGCTCTATTGAGCAAAAACATTATGCGTACAGGGTGAAAAGTTTGAAACGGTAATTGTCCCGCCCTTAAGTGCAGTACAACAGCACACCAAACAGAGTAACCCCAAGGCGAATATTCAAGGCGGTTAAAACCGTGCGAGTCGTTTTCCTCTCAGCACTAAAGTGACTGAGTTTCCCACTTACCGATTTTTTTTTATGATTAATTTATTCTCCAACCCCATCAAACTTGCCACTATCACTCTGATTGCAGGCACTTCATTGTCTTTGACTAGCTTGCCTGCTTCTGCTAATAACACCAGAGTTTATGTCAAAAACTCCTCATGTGTGACTTATAACAATAGCGGAAAAGTTGTTGGAACAGTCAATCGCGGTTACTACCCACTCAACCGAATTTACAAAGGTAGAGATGGCAGAAATTATGCTCGGATTTATGCCGATTTCCGGAGATCAGGGCAAGGTCTAGGATATGTAAATATACCAACTTCTTGCCTTAATCATAATGGCAGATATGTTATCGAATACTAACTAATAGTCTGTTTTCTAACCTAAAAAGCCATAATTAAGCGATCGTGAAAGGTTAGATAATTTAGAACCCCGGTTTATCGAGAAAGCCGGGGTTTTTCGGTCTCATGAATGAGTAAAAATACTGGGATATTTAATCCTCAACAACTAGCTTGATCAAAATCACCAAACTCCCGACCTTCCAAGCATTCATCAGATGATCAGGATAAATTTATAAAAGAAATATTAAATTTTTGATAGTAAATTGGTAGTTATTGTGTAGCAGAAATTATGATTTGGCAAAGAAGCAGTAATGATACTAATATAGATAAAAAATTGTGGTTAGATTAATAACATTACCTGCCAGCTATTGTTTGAGCTATGAATCGTTTTTCTGGGAACATCACAAATCTTCGGGAGTACAGCTTAGAGCAAAATCGGCTGGCTCAAATGTGTGGTTCTAAGCAATTATTCCGCGATCGCTATGAAATCTTACGCATTTTAGGTAGGGGTGGTTTTGGTATCACTTTTCTCGCACAAGATGCTGTATTACCCGGTAATCCTCTATGTGTGATTAAACAACTGTGTCCGAAGGTAACTAGCACGAAAAGTTGGCAAAATGCGTGTAACCGTTTTGTGCAGGAGGCTAAAACTTTAGCTAAACTTGGTAGCCATTCGCAAATTCCCATGTTGCTAGACTACTTTGAAGGGGATGGGGAACTGTATTTAGTGCAAGAATACATCCAGGGTTGGACTTTAGCGCGAGAAGTCAGGCGTAACGGTACAAAGACAGAAGCTGAAGTAAAACAGTTTTTGCGGGAATTACTGCCGGTATTGCAATATCTTTATCAAAATCAAGTCATTCATCGAGATATTAAACCCCTAAATCTACTGCGCTGTGCAGATGATCAGCGCATAGTCTTGATAGATTTTGGTGCAGTTAAAGAAAACTTGGTTGATGTTGGGAATGATTCACTCAATTCCATCATGAATACTCACTTTGTAGGCACAATGGGGTTTGCACCACCAGAACAATTTTCTCTGCGTCCGGTATATGGTAGTGATATTTATGCTCTAGGAATGACTTGTGTTTACTTGTTAACTGGCAAAGGGCCATTAGAAATGGAAAATCATAGCCTGACTGGTGAAATATGTTGGTATAAATATGTAAATGTGAGTGATAGTTTTGCTCACATCTTAAACAAAATGTTAAAGTTTTCCCTCAATGAACGCTTCCAGAAACCTAGTGATGTTACTAGAGCTTTGAGGGTAGAAAGTGATATGCCAAACTTAAGTAACTGTTTGACTACCCAACCCATCAAAAATGCACTTCCAGCAAAAATAGATCCTGCTCAAGAATACCTATCACCTGTAGCCAAAACTGCGATCGCTATTCGGGAGTGGAAGGCTAAACTAAAAGCTCAACAGTCTCAACGTCAATTATATTGAGGCTAGAAAGTTTCTCGTAAGAACGTACTTAACTATTTACATTGTTTTATTCCACATGGCAAAATGACTAAATTATTTTAGCTTTGCTCCCCGAACTATCAGCCGCAACCACACCCATCCTAACCCACTCCCAATCAAATAATAGGGGAAATCTGCCCAAGTAAAGGCAGTACCAATTAACATTTTTCCCCACCAAAATGAACGTACCAAATTTAAAAAGGGTGGATGCCACAATTGCATAAACTCCAACAAACAAGTAATTACAAATACCCATAACGGGATTCGCCAAACTGAAGAGCGACTGGGAATAAATAGAAAAGCGAACAAGCACCAAAATATCTCATAAAAAATCCCTCCTACCTCTTGGTTCAACCACAAAGTAGAATAGCGATAATGGCTGTATAAAAGTCCAATAGGAAGAATAATAGCTAGAGAAAGAATAGAACGCCTGCGAATTCTTGTCGGCATGGGCATTATTTAGTGTTCTTAATTCAAGATGTAACTTACATCTGGCTACTTGCTATAACAAAGCTTTGAATATGGTTAAAAACTTCCTCAATTTCTGTAATTAATTCAGTAGTGCCTCTACACTCTTGCTTCTGAGCTAATTGTTCTAGCTTATCGGCAGCTAAATACATAGTTTTAGCACCTATATTAGCACTAGCACCTTTAACATGGTGAGCTTCTTGAGCCAATTGTTGAAAATTACTCACAGTGATCGCCAGTTTGATAAAATCCAACCGAGGTTTAATATCTTCAACAAATAATTGTAACAGTTTCATTTCAAAATCAGCATCATTCTCAGACATCTGATGTAAGTGTTTCCAATCAATTGGTAGGTCGGATATATCAATTTTTTCTGCTGTAGAAACGGTATTTTCTAAGGTGATTACCTCTTGTTTCACTAGAATAAATTGACTCCAATATTCTAATTTTACCGCCAAATTTTCTTTGATAACAGGCTTACTTAAATAGTCGTCCATGCCTGCATTTAGACACATTTGTTTGTCTTCTTTCATGGCATTAGCAGTCATCGCAATTACAACAGGACGACGATGGTTAGCAAAGAAGCTCTCTTGCATACGATGAATTTCCTTTGTAGCTTCTAACCCGTCGAGAACGGGCATTTGGCAATCCATCAAAATTAAATCGTAAGGAATTATTTCTAATAATTGCAAAACTTCTTGACCATTAGCCGCTACATCAGCATGGTAGCCAAGACTTTGAAGTTGCTTTAAGGCTACTTTTTGATTTACTAAATTATCTTCAGCTAGTAAGATTCTTAAATTAGGCGAGCTAGTAGCAGTATGCTCACATTTGATGTTGACATTTTTCATTTCTAACTTCTGTCTCATATCCTCTTGTACGAGTTCATCTTGATTTCCTAAAACATTCATAATGGTATCGAGGAGTCGAGAAGCCTTCAGAGGTTTGACTAAATAAGCCGCAAATCCTATATTGAATGCCTGATGTATTTCTGCTCGTTGATTAGTAGAAGTGATCATAATTAAAGGTGTTGCCGCAATAGCAAAATTGTCTCTAATTTGTTCCCCCAATTCCAAACCATCTGTTTGGGGCATCTGCATATCAATCAAGACAACATCATAAGGTTTGTTTTGCTGGCAAGCTGCTATCATAGCTCTCAGGGCAGCATCAGCACTATCAGCTTGATCTACCTGCATTGCCCAACGGGTGGCTTGATGGTAAATAATTTTGCGGTTAGTCGCATTGTCATCAACTACTAATAGGCGGCGATCGCTCAGTATTCCGCAATCATCTATCCTAGTAACAGGCTCTTGTTGCTTGGCAAAAGGAATCTCAAACCAAAATTTAGAGCCTTCGCCTAACTGACTTTCTACCCCAACGTCTCCTTCCATCAAGGTTACTAATTGTTTACAGATAGCTAATCCCAAACCAGTCCCACCATACTTACGAGTAGTAGAAGCATCCACCTGGGTAAACGGGGTAAACAGTTTGCTTTGGTCTTCCGTGGTGATGCCCAGACCAGTATCTGTAACAGCAAAGTAAATATTAGCTGTAGTGGTAGTATGCGATCGCAATTCTACTCGTACTACTACCTCTCCTATGCTAGTAAATTTAATAGCATTACCAATTAAGTTCATTAAAATTTGTCGCAGGCGGCTAGCATCTCCTTGCAGGTGGGTAGGGACGTTAGGATAAATCAAAGCTGCAATTTCTAACCCTTTTTTATGAGCTTGGGGAGCTAATAAATCTAATACTTCTTCTATACAAATAGATAAATCAAAGTTGAGATTTTCTAAAACCATTTCCCCTGATTCAAGTTTAGATAAATCCAAAATTTCGTTAATCAGGCTTAAAAGGGCATCGCCGCTAATGCGAATTGTCTCCATGAAGTCTTGCTGTTCTTGGTTAAGAGGACTTTCTAACATCAAACCAGTCATCCCTAAGACGGCATTCATCGGAGTACGAATTTCATGACTCATATTAGCTAAAAAAGCACTTTTGGCTTGAGATGCTAACTCTGCTTGACGACGGGCAAGTTCTAATTCTTGTCGTTGCAGAATTTCTACTTCTAGCAACTTGGCTTGAGTTAAGGCAATACCTATTTGATTTGCTAACTCTCGAAAGAGTTCTATTTCCCAGTTAATCCACTGGCGTGGTTGGCTACATTGATGGGCAATTAACAACCCCCAGAGTTCATCTTTAAGAATAATGGGAACAACAAGATTCGCTTTGACAGCGAATTTTTGTAGTAATTCGACATGACAATCTTCTAGATCAGCTTGCTCAATGTTTGCAATAGTAGTTATTTGACCTTCGCGGTATTTTTGAATGTAACTCTGTGCAAAACAAGGGTCAATAATTTTTTCTCCCAGAATCTTGGGAAAGCCAGGAAGTAGGGCTTCTTGAACGGCAATTACAGAATCATCTAATTCTAGGCGGAAAATCAATACACGATCTGCTTGCAGTAGCTTTTGCAACTCTTTAACGCTAATTTCGAGAATTTCTTCGATTTGTAAAGACTCACGAATTTTTAGTGTCACATCAGCTAATAATTGCGATCGCCTGTTTTGGCGTTGCAGTTCTTTTTCTGATTGCTTACGTTGGATAAACTGCCCCACCTGTTGACCAATGGAGTTCATGATTTTTGCCAAATCTTGGTCATATTGCTGGATTTTGTGGTTAAAGCAAGTAATCACACCCAGAATATTCTGCCCGTTACGAATGGGAAAACCAAAAGCTCCATGCAATCCAACTTGTGCTGCAACTTTATTTCGCAAAAAGCTGATGTCATTGGCCACATCAGTAAGCCAAATAGGTTCACTACTACTCCAAACTCGACCAGGCAATCCCATCTCTGGCGCAAATGTGATGTTCTGACTCAATGTTTTGAACTCTTCCATATCCAACGATGGTTGATGCCACAGTTCGGAAAAAGTGAGTATATTTGTCTGCTGATTTACCATCCACATTTCACTCACATCCCATCCCAAACTCTGGCAAATTGCTTGCAGAATTTGAGGAGTAGCTTCGGCAATTGTAGTAGACTCTGCTAAGATGCGGGTGATGACATATTGTGCCTTTAAATGCTGTTCTGCACGCTTGCGCTCTGTAATATCAATGCCTGTACCAATAATGTATTCCACAGAGCCTTTGTAGTCTTGAAGAATAGTATTTGACCAGGAAATTAACCGCAGACGACCATCTTTAGTTCTCCAATAGTTGTCATATTTGTGAGAGTTGGGAGTAATATGACCTGTTCTTAATTGTTCAAAAACTGCTTTGGCTAGCTCTACTTCTTCAGGAACTAAAAATAAATTCCAAAAATATCTATCCCGAACTTCATCAAATGAGTAACCAGTTATTTGCTCACAAGCTTGATTGAAGCGAACAATTTTTCCTTGTGGATTGATAACTATTACTAAAGCACTGACTGTATCTAGAACTGCTGAGATGAAATTACGCTCTTCATGAAGTGTATCTTCTACAGCCTTTCGCTGCGTGAACTCACGATAAATTAAATAGTAAATGACAGCCAGAATCAAGAAACTTGAGCAGATAGCGATCGCTATAATCAAAACTGTATTATTTGCACTAGTTTTGACAACTTGTGATTGCTGTTGCAGTAGCTCTTTTTCTTGTTGTTCCATGTCACGGATGACCTTGCGGATATCATCCATCAGGTTCTTTCCCTGACCTGTGAGGATTATTTGCAATGCTGCATCAAATCCTTTTTGCTGACGCAACTCGATAGTTTGCTTACTTATGCTAAGTTTAGCGGCTATTAGGGGTTTGATTACCTCAAGATGTTCATGTAGTGGAGATTTATCAGCAGTTAAATTTTTCAGATTCTCTATTTCTTTCTCCACTTCTACAAGTGCTGTCTGATACGGTTGAAGATAATGCTCTTGTCCTGTGAGAATGTAACCACGTTGTCCAGTTTCAGCATCTTTAATATGAGATAGCAGTGCTTCTAAAGCAGTGATTGTCTCTTGAGTTTTTTGCAATTGGTTATTAGTATTAATTAAAAATGTTGTGCTGTTATAAGAAACTATGCCCATCATTACTAGAATTACTGATGCTAATCCAAAGCCACCAGCAACTCTTTTAAAAAAATGCTTATGCATCTTTTCTAGCTGTTTGCGTCGATTAGTTACAAGTGCCAAATTTGCTAAATTACGCCGCATTTCCATTTGTTTGATGACTTGGCGACCTAGAATCTTTAAAGCTTCAACCTGTTCAGAGGTGAGGTTTCTAGGTATGTAGTCAATAACGCAAAGTGTTCCTTTAGATGGATTAGAAGTATGCCGTCAAATTAAGACAGATCCAGAGTTAGCTACTACTTTTTTTATTCTGCTGACAGCTAAAGGCGCAGCTCCAGGTGAAGAGGAAGATAGAGTTAGAGGGCTGGATGCGGGAGCAGATGAGTTTGTTTCTAAGCCAATAGAGATGAGTGAGTTAAAGGCACGGGTAAGAGCAGGACTGAGGTTATATCAGTTAAATCAAGATTTACAAAACCAAAAGCAAGCTTTAGAAAAACTCAACCAGAATTTGCAAATCCAAAAGCAAATTTTAGAAGCAGAATTGGCTGAAGCAGCTGATTATGTGCGATCGCTCTTACCTGAGCCGCTTACAGGAGAGGTAATGACAGAAGCACTATTTATTCCCTCAGCACAGTTAGGTGGTGATTGCTTTGACTACTACTGGCTTGATGATGAACATTTAGCAATTTATTTGTTAGATGTATCAGGACATGGGGTGGGTTCTGCCTTGCTGTCTGTATCTGTATTGAATATTTTGCGATCGCAATCCCTAACCAACACTAACTTTTACCAACCTAGCGAAGTTCTCAAAGCACTTAATCATGCCTTTCAAATGAAACACCACGGTGATAAATACTTCACAATCTGGTATGGAGTTTATCACCGCTTCAAACGTCAACTTGTTTACGCCAATGCCGGACATCCTCCAGCTTTACTTCTATCTGGTACATCTACAACAAGCTTGGAAGTTAGACAACTTAGCTCTTTAGATTTGCCCATAGGCTTTTTGCCTGATGTTCACTTTGAGGATGCTGTATTTGATATTGAAAAAGACAGCACTCTATACATATTTAGTGATGGAGCTTACGAAATCAATCAGCCAGATGGAAAGATTTGGGGAGTTGATGCTTTCACTGATTTACTAATCAAATATAGCAATGTCAATAACTCTTATTTAAAACAAATTTTAGAACAGATTATGGCATTAAATCACCAAGAGAATCTGGAAGATGATTTTTCTTTGATCAAAATATCCTTTAATTAAATTTATTGCTTTGCAGTAAAAAATTGGCGATTGAAGTCATCTTGATCTACAAAGGTTTGAAAAATTCTATCCATTTTAGTAAGCTCAAATAACATCCTAACTTGGTCATTAACAGAGCAGACAAAAAGTTTAGCATTAGCATTCCGTACTACCTGCATTGCCGATACTAAAGAACCCAAACCTGAACTGTTAATGAAGTTAACTTCTTTCATGTCAATTAATAAAATATCAGTCCCATCAGCTAAAATGTCGGTAATTTGACGACGTAATTCATTACCTTTGATTCCATCTAGCATTCCACACAATTCGATTGTTTTAATTTTTGAACTCATAAGTTATTTCCCTTGTTAATTTAGCAAAATTTATACCTTGTATTTTGGCATTTATAGAATTAAATGGCAAGTTGTACTAATTCGTAATTCGTCATTAATATACCTTGTGAAAAAACTCATACAGGTTGTTGATAATACTTTTATGCCTCCTTTACAGGCTGCCAAAAAGATGCACGAATAATAGCCCACAAAAGTAGCAAATTATAAATAGCCCACGCACTATTGAGTAAGTGAACCAAAGGATTGTTAAGATGACCAGTTACAAAGCGGTAAATACTCCAAAGTATTCCTAACATGGTCAAAGTAAATATAACTAATTGTGGCCAAACTAGCCGGAGGTAAATACCTGATTGCCTTTGCTTGGGGGTAACTTGAAAATTAATTTTTTGTCCGGTAAATACACTCCATACAGCTTGAATTAACAAAGGAAATAAGGCGATCGCATATTGTTCAGAACGCCAAACCTCACTCGCTGAGATACCCCAAGTTGCAGCTAAAAAGGTCAAGCGATTGATAATAAACGCTGGCAAGAAGTGTAGAGCGAAATCAGAGCCATAACTTTTAACGGGAACAATTTCTGTAAAGAAATAAATAATTGGACAAGAAATAAAAATCAAAGTTGCGAAACCAGAAAAATAACTATACATCGTCTTAAAATATTGCAGACGTTGCCAAAATGTTAGCCCTGGTTTTGTGAGTGGGTTTTCTCTAAGTAGCACTTGGATAGTTCCTTGCGCCCAACGTAATCGCTGTTTCAAAGTAGAACTGAGGTCATCTGGTGCTAAACCTTCTGCCAAAAGTTCATTGTGATAAACAGATTTCCAACCAGCACCATGTAGACGCATGGCTGTATTCATATCTTCTGTAATACTGTTGCTAGATACACCACCAACTAACTGAAATTCATCTAAGCGTTTTTCGTCTTTGGCAAAATCATCAGCAAAATATTGTAGTCCCACATTAATTAATGCTTCCCGGCGAAGAATGGCATTTGTACCAGTGTAAAAAGCTGCATTCATGCCGTCTTTGCCTTGTTGGAGTGGCCCATAAAATAAACTTGCTCGATGTCCAAAGGGATCACCCGCAGGGATGTTATAAAAATCTTGGGGTGTCTGGACAAAAGCAATGCGATTTTGCTCATATTTACCTGTGAAAAGATTGTAAGTATAAAAATATGGCAAAACTCGTTTGAGAAATTGTAGTTTGGGTATATGGTCTGCATCTAAAGTTAAAATAAATTCTCCAGAAGTTTCTCCAGAGAAAATCGCATAATTGAGATTGCCTGCTTTAGCATGGTGAGCCACACCAGCAGTTTTCGGACGAGCAATGTAGCGAAATCGAGCTAGTTCAACTAATTCTAATTCTTTTTGATTAATAGCTACTTCTAAAGCTTGCCTTTCAGTTTTGAGGCGTTCAGCAATACTTTGATGAGTAGGAGGTAGCCAAAGGATTAACTGTCGCAGACTTTGCACAATGGAGCCGACGGTATTTTCTTCTGGACTGTAAACTTCTGATGACGATTCTTGCAACCACTGTTCAGCAGCTTGAGCATTAGATGTCAGATTTTCTAATTTTTGCAAGCGTTCCATCAAACAAGAGCGTTCTGCATCTATTCTATTCGCTTCTTGCTGTAGTCGTGGCGATCGCAAATCTGCAATACACAACTCTTCTGTCATGGTTCGCATAGCAGCAGAGTTACCATCGTCCAGCACATAAACACGCAATTTGCTTGCAGGATAATCTATTGCTAAAGCAGCCTGAGCAGTTTGTTCTACAATTTCTGGTGGCTCATTGTAACAGGTGATAAACACATCTACATTTGGCCAGTCGGTTTTAGGCAAGGGCGGAGTCATCTGATCAAGTGACTTAATCTGCCGAACTAAAGGCCGCCACAACCCGATGACAAACATTACACCGCCAAAGTAGCTATAGATTTCTGCTAACAGCAACGGAATCGAGAGCCACAGCGCATCAAAATTGATCGAATGCGTGATACGCCATTGTAAATACCAAAGACCAAAAATTAAATTAATTTCTGCTAGGTAGCGAAATAATAGCGTTCTTTTTTTTAATATTGAGCGGCTGTTGCCAGAAAAATTGGGGGAATTATTAATAGATATAGAAGTCATTGTTT
>NZ_JAYGGZ010000050.1:0-53181 GCF_034931465.1 Anabaena sp. UHCC 0399
TAAGAAATTATGAATCCAAAACTGAAATTTCAACCTGTTTCTCATAGCTGGGTTGCTTTACATCCACAACCTAAAGGGGTAATTCAATTTATTGGCGGGGCTTTCTTTGGTACTTTTGCACCCATGTTTTTTTATCGCTATTTGCTCCAATATTTATTTAACAATGGATATACAATCATTCTGTTGCCATTTAATTTTACTTTTAACCATTACGTAGAAGCTGGATTTCTGATCAAAGAACAATACGAAATCACACCAGAGCTTGTCAGAATGGCAAAATTAGCTAACTATGACTATCAAGTTTATCTAAAAGATACAAATTTCTCTTGGGTAGGTCATAGCATTGGTTGTAAATATATTGCTCTTTTAGAAGGCTTTACTGCCTTGCCACAAGACCATAAAGAACTAGAACAATTTATTCGTAATCTGGTGTTAGAAACAAGTAAGACATCAGATCCAGCCAAAAATGAGCGCAAAATTCAGCGCATTTTTACAGATATTGAAATACTCATTCATGAATTAAGGCAAGAACAAAACAAAGCTAATAAATTAAGTAGTTACTATGTGGGAGAAGAAAAATATATCTTCTCTAACCTGTTCATCAAAGGTCAAACTTCTGTTCTTTTAGCACCTGTTAATAGTGGCACTGACAGCGCAATCCCTAAATTTTTGGCGAAAATTATTGATAAATTGGGATGGGGTGTTAACCCAAGCCCTGATGAAACTTATGCTTTAATCAAAGCTACAAATCTATTTAATTTACTTGGATTAGTACAGTTTAAATCAGATAAAATCGCTCAAAAAACCGCCGATTGGTTTGTTAATATTTTTTACAAGCCCCCAGTTGATTTTCAAAATACTTTAGCAGGAGGCCATTTAAAACCTCTGGGTTTTAAAGTTGGTAATTATGTGATTAATTTCCCCGATAGTCTGCCAATTATTGAATCTACGCAAAGAAGAAGTAGCCAATTTGAATTTTATGTGGGTAAATTGCTTCAGGCACTAGATCAGAAGAGATAGGTTGAGAGTAGTGTATGCACACAAACATATCTATTTTGACCAATTAAGGAAATACCAAAACATAAATTATCTGATATTCGTAGGGTGCTAACGCACCCTTATATCTTAGAAGAGGTGGTAGACCTGTTACTACCTAGCTCTTTATTCCCATTCTCATTTCTAATTCCATTCACCCTGTAAAGTGAAAGCTGCCCAATAATAAGGTGCAGCATATTTTTGTTTACGCCAGATTTCTATTTGTGCATTCCGCAACGCTGCTGCCGGTTTTAATCTTGCTTGTAGCATTTGTTGATAAAATCTCTGCATAAGTTCTGATGTGGCTTGGTCATCTACACTCCACAAACTCACTACCACTCGCGGACTACCTGCATACATAAATCCCCTAGTTAAACCTACTAGTCCCTCACCTTTAATTTCTTCTCCTAGTCCGGTTTGACAAGCACTGAGGACTACCAGTTCGGATTGCAGGTTGAGGTTAAAGATATCACGCAAGCGCAAAAAACCATTTTGTGGCATCCCCTTGTCATCAAATAATGATAATACCACTCCTGATAATTCTGGATGTTTGCTGTTAAAAATGCCATGAGTAGCAAAATGGATAATGCGATATTGACTCAATTCTTCGCTGGTAGCTGTTTGACGACTGGCGGTAAAGTCCAAAGCTGGCTTACCTTTATGATGAGGGACAAGAGCCAAAATCGCTTCAGCTTCTTGACGTGTAAAGCGGAGACGCTCAAAGTTGATACCGGAATCACTGACGGATCTGCTTAAAGCGAGGTTATCTAAATTACTGACTAGTGGTGGGCGAGATAATTTACCTTGGAGACGCTCATCATTACTTCTAAAGACAGGATCTGCCAACACAGCTAAGGTTTTAGGTGCAAGTTTACGTCCTTTTTGTTCTTGCCGCAGGATGTCTAATGTAGATGCCGAGGGTAAGGTAATAATTTCGTGCTTTAGTAATAATGGCTCATATTTGCTACTTGGTTGAGAATTAGGTGTTATGAGAGCCGCAAATGGTACATACTGCAAAGCCCCATCGCTCACTACTACTAAGCGTTTTCGTTCTAGCTGCTGGGCTACAGGGGCAAGTATTAGCTGAGACAATTTATTTATCGATGGGCTATGCTTCAGGTATGGGCTAATAATGTCTTGACGAAACTTTTGAACAGCTGCTTCAATGTCTGCACGTTTGGGCAATTCGTAACTGACAATATTTTTATTGGTAACAGCCCAAAGATAACTACGCTTTTCTCCCAAAGAATATTCTAGTAAGAGGGTGTTGTCGTCAAGGACTTGCTGTTGAATTTGTCGCAATGTCAGGGGTTGTGGTTGAGTCAAGGCTGCATAACGCGGACTGATAGCACGGATTTGTGCTTGAATTTGTTTGTATTGTTCCAGCAGTGTGGCAATTTGTGTTTCTAAAGCTTGTGCTTCTGATTCTGTATTTTTACGGCTGAGTAGTTCTACTTGTTGTGTTTCTAAAACATCAAGTTTTTGCTGTAACAAACGTTCTTGAGAGAGTAACTTCGGCTCTACTCCTTGGCGGATATCAGCATTAGCTTCACTGAGTAGTTCCAAAAGGCTACGGGCGCGGGCGCGTTCACTGGCTTGCAATGCCTGTTTGTCGTAGCCTTGATCTGGCTGTTGTTTGTGTAACTGCATCAGTAAGTCAATATATAGCTGATAATAATCCTGCACTGTAGCGAAATAAGATGTGCGGAGTTCTTGAGACAGCAGTTGGCTACGTAGATTTTCTACAATTTTGAGAGATGTTTCAATTCGACTTTGGGCTGTTTTGAGGTTGCCTTGATCCCGTTCCAAAGAGGCAATGTCATAGAGATTTTGAGCTTCTCTAGGCTTGCTCCCTAACTGTTGGAATAAGTTTAGAGATTGGATGTAATAATCTAGGGCTGTTTGCTGTTTTCCTAATTTGGCGTAAACTTTACCCAGGTTATTTAAGGCGATCGCTGTTCCTGATTTATCTTCTGCGATCGCAAATAAAGGCAGTGATTGCTGGAAATAATCCAGGGCTTTTTGTTGGTTTCCTAGATTTGAGTGGACAATACCTATATTGTTTAAGGCAATGGCTTCATTGGTTTTATCTTTGCCTTGTTGGGATAAAAGTAGAGACTGGTTGAAATAATCTAAGGCTTTCTGCTCATCGCCTAAATCTAGGTAGACTTTGCCAATACTGTTGATGGTATTAGCCCAACTGGCTTTATCACCTACTTGTATTTTGAGGGGTAGGGATTGATTATAGTAGTCTAAAGCTTTTTGCTGTTCTCCCAGAAAAGCGTAAATAGCCCCTATATTATTCAGGGTAATAGCTTCTCCTCTTTTGTCTTTTACCTGTCGTCTGAGAGGGAGGGCTTGGTGATAATAATCAAGTGCCTTTTGTTTTTCTCCTAACTCTGAGTAGATTTTGCCGATGTTGTTCAGGGTTGTTGCTTGCCCTGACTTATCTTTTAAGTGCTGATATATGGATAGGCCTTGTTTATAATAATCTTGTGCTGTTTGCTTTTCTCCAAAATCTGAGTGAGTTTTGCCCATGTATATCAGAATGGGAGCTTGTGAAGTGCGATCGCCCGCAGTCTGATACAATGCCAATGCTTCCTCAAATTTTTTCATTGCCTGGACTCTAGCTGCTGCTGTTCCTTGCTCATATAGTTGCTTGGCTTGCTGATAGGCTTGTTGTGCAGTGAAATTTTTATTGACTGTCTGGGCAACGTTAACTGAATATTGCTGTTTAGTCGTTAACGGAGTAGCAAAGCTTGATTTTGAAAACAACAAAACACCGCTCAGTAAAATTAGAGTCCGACCTGCTACCAATGTAAGCAATTGCCATTTGATCATAAAAATACCTGAATTTTCTGATGACTCACAGTTTGCTGAACCTAATACTGCCAATATCGAAATCAATTTTAAATTTTTTAAACGGTTGATAGCTTTCGCTCTATTTATGATTCCCCATATCTAGGAAAAAATTGCAGATTAATTTTTGCTGATCTGCTTGTATTCTTACTAAAATTTGTTGGCTAATGTATTCTTTATAACTGCACATAAAAACTGCAATTACGAATGCAGCATTTTTACAATTTTGGGATATCTAATCACCTGATTGGGTGATATCCCTATAGTTGAAAATATGTAAATATTGTTAGTGTGTTAACTTACTAAATACAGGATGTCACACAATGCAGCTAAGTATATTTAATGGAAACTTACAAATTTCCTGGGAATGGTACGAGCAACTTCTGACTTTAAATCTCAATCAAACTTTTTTAATTTCTTTCAATCATATAGAATCTGTTTCAACAACTGAACCTGTAAGTAGTTGGACAGAAATTCGTAGTCCTGGTACTAGTATTCCAGGCATTATTAAAGCTGGAACATACTACAGTAATAGAGGTAAAGAGTTTTGGTATGTAACACAAGATAAAAATTATTTAACACTGGAACTCAAGAATGAGCCTTTCCGAAGTATAATTTTAACCATTGACAATCATCAAGATTGGGCAGAACGAATTAACCAGTCTATACAAGCTTCCGAAACGTCAATCTAAGCGAAAACTATAATTTCTGCAAAGTTCTGGGATTGGTGACTTGTAAGTTTTAGCGGTCGCTCTCTTGTGGAAACACAGAACAAGCACTTATTGGCAATCATGACAAATCGCAGAGTTTATTTAAATCATCTTGGTTTCTTGGGAGCGATCGCACTTGGTGCTTTTTTACGTTTTTGGCATTTGGATTTAAAACCTCTGTGGATGGATGAGGTGATTACTGCCATATTTAGTTTAGGGAAAAATTATCATGATTTACCTTTGGATGTAGTTTTTCCCTTGAACCGTATCCCAGATATTTTTACTTTTCAGCCTGGGGTTAGCTGTGTCCAAATCGCTAACAACATCGCTACTCAATCTACCCATCCCCCACTATTTTTTTGTGGGATGTATCGGTGGATGGAGTGGATGACACTATTAGGAAATGACTGGGTAACAAAATTGCGATCGCTACCAGCTTTATTTGGTGTAGCTGCGATCGCCGCTATTTATTGGGTGAATTGTATCGCTTTTTCACGAACATCAGGAATTATTGCCGCATTACTAATGGCAGTATCTCCTTTTGCCGTATACCTTTCTCAAGAAGCACGTCACTATACCTTCCCGATGTTTCTCATCACCTTATCATTGTTGTTAATCATGCAGATACAACAAGATATTGTACAGAATAAGATGAGATTCTGGCGTTGGTTTTTATGGGTACTTATTAGTATTATTGGTTTTTATACCCACTACTTTTTCATTCTGGCTTTTATTGCTGAAATTGCCACTTTATCACTATTAATATACTGGAATAAAATTCAAAAAAATATAGCTGTATTATATTTAATAATATCTTCTACTAGTGTTTTTATTTGTTTTATACCTTGGGTATTAACAACTCTGTATCATGCTCAACGTTCAGAAACTAATTGGCTACCAACTACAGGATTTATTGCCCCTTTTTATCAAACTTTAATTAATTTGGTATTAATGACTATATCTTTACCTGTAGAAAACCAATCATTAAGGATCATGATTATTTGTGGATTATTAATGTTGATTTTTGCTATTTGGGCAGGATTAATCACCTTTAAGGGCTTAAAACATCTGTGGTTGCAAGATACAACTCACTTCGCTACATTCACACTAATCAGTTTTACTAGTTTTATATTGTTACAGTGCTTCGCCATAGCTTATTTATCAGGTAAAGATATTACTGCTATTCCCCGTTATAGTTTTGTTTACTACCCTGGTATTTGCTCTCTCCTGGCAGCCAGCATTTGTCACGGTCAAAAGACAAAAATAAACAGTGAAAAACAGACATTATTTTTTATATTTGTTGGTTTATTAAGTAGTATTTTTGTTGTTTATAATTTAAGTTTTCAAAAGCCATTTATGCCGGAAAAAGTAGCTCTAAATATGAATTTAGAGCCATCTTTACCTCTGATGTTGGTGGTGACATACGAAAATTATCAAGATGTCGCATTAGGAATCAGTTTTGCTTTGGCATTAGAAAAAATTAGAAGTCAAACATCTGCATCAGATAGTTTTGTTGCTTTACAAAAGTCTCCTAGTTTATCTGCTGTCTGGATCAAGCTTTCACAACTGTCAGTAACCATAAAATCACAGTTAAATTTATGGATAGTCGCCCCTGGAATCAGACGGAGGGATTATCCTCAAAAGTTAATGTTATCTGGAAATGATTGTACAATCGATTCCAAAAACTATTACCGCATCGGTGTTCCCTATCAACTTTACCGATGCAGTAATGGGACTCGATAGCGAAGAAACTATTGCCTATTTTTATCTTTAGAACCGAGTTTCGTGGCTTTTAGTTTATTCGTCAATTTGCCAGGAATCTTTAGTTACTTCTTCATCAAGAATTTTTCGTGGGCGGACGATGATGATAACTTTGCCTAGTATGGCGAGTTCTGGTTCTGTTTCAAACCATTGAAAATCCAACTCATCACCGTTATCAACAACAAAGTAACTCAAATCATTCCATTCTCTTTGGTTGCGATCTACAACTACTAACACAGAGCTAGGTTGAGCTAGAGTTGGGTTAGTAAAGCGATCGCTAGTTGCTAAAATTACTACCGGGTCTTCTGCACTCAATAGCACTTGCCAACCAGGTAAGGCTACCCAAGCTTGTTCACCAGCAAACTTCACTAGGCGGAATGGCTCAATTTCTTCTACCAGGGGAACTGCTTGCAGGTTTTGGGGTGTTAAAGGTAACTCACCCACGACAGGGACAATCCGGGGTAATTCTTCCTCGGAATCAAAGCGATAAAAGGGAGGAATGGGGGCGGGACGCTGGGAAACGACGGTAAAATCAACTAATAACTGTTCGATTTGTTTTCTGGCTGTTTGAGTATGAGCAAAGCGTAAACCTTTACCAATTAAACGCGATCTCTCTTGCAAATCTGTGTTTTGGCGTGCTAATTTCCAAGCTTGATAGGCTACCGCATCACCGGGATGCTCGGAAAACCCTTGTGGTAGAGTGCGGAAGCGAGCGAAATCTTTAATGGCTTTGGCTACTTCCCGCGCTTCGTCTAAATCAAGTTTATGCTGAAAAGTCAATTCAGCCGCCGCCGCCCGTTGTTCGTGGGTGAGCAACCGCAGTTCATACAAAACATCACTACCACGAGTCGCATAATGCGCTCGTGTTGCTTCTGATGTGCCGGCTTTTTCCATAGAACTATACACTTGTGAGCCAACCACTACCTGATTTTGTTGAACTGGCTCAAATCCCGTGGCTTCAAAAATGTCTTGGGGATTGTAACCAGATTTTTGCAGTGTGGCGATCGCTAATCCCCATTCCACCCAATTACCTTGTTTTTGTCTTAATTTTCGCAGTAACTCTTGAGATGAATCGTTAGCAGCATTTTCAGGATTGGGAGTGTTGGGTGGTAAGTCAGTCATAATCTAAAATTTCAGCTTCTACTTGAGAGGCTAAGTTGATACCGCATTAGTGAATCTTATTGTAATCTTTATCAGCTAACCCTGATACACTCTACCGTTAGATAAAATTTTGCGTTACAAATAATACACATCAGCACTCACCAAAACTATCTCCGTAGTTTTCCGCAAGGCTTGATAGAAATAATCTACTAAGCTTGGTAAAAATGTAGGGCTATAAATAATTTTTACAGGTAATATCTATGGCTGACATCATTTCTGATATCCAGACAAATCATCGACAAATGGCAACTTTAGAAAGACCTAAAAAGCTCAAAATCTTAGTAGTTGATGACGAACCAGATAACTTAGATTTGCTTTATCGTACCTTTCGCCGAGATTTTAATGTCCTCAAAGCTGACAGTGGCATCAATGCCTTAGAAGTATTGGCTCTAGAAGGAGAAGTGGCGGTAATTATCTCCGACCAACGGATGCCAGAAATGAAGGGTACAGAGTTTCTCAGTAAAACTGTACCACAATTTCCCGATACAGTGCGGATAATTCTCACGGGATTTACTGATATTGAAGACTTGGTGGAAGCCATTAATGCCGGACAGGTATATAAGTATATTACTAAGCCTTGGGATCCTGGTGAACTCAAAGCCGTTGTGCAAAGGGCAGCAGAAACCTATGACTTGCTCAAGCAACGCACAGAAGAACTACGCCGTGCTAATGCTCAAATGTCACTGCTAACTGTTTTGGTACAGGTAACTCAAGCCGCCCAAAATTTAGAAGCGATTCTCACACCTATCGCTACAGCCTTTTGTGATAGTTTTGCGGCTGACGCCTGTATTTTACAACTGCTAGAAGATCAAATATTGACAGCCACCCAAGGACTTTACTTTGCCGATGGTAGTATCCCAAATTGGTTGGGGCAAGACCCATTGGCAAGTGAAGCGATCGCCACTGGTAAAGTCCAAGTTTCCTTGAATGTTGCCAAAGACTCAAAACTGAAGGGTGTGACTCATTATCAAGAAAGCGGTATTCAAGCTCATTTAGTCATCCCCGTTACCTACCGAAATGAAATGTTGGGGGTGTTATCCCTCCAGTGGAAACAACCAAGCTTTTTAAGAGAAGATGAACTCAACCTAATTCATCTATCAGCTGAACTAGTAGCAATCGCCCTAACTAGCACTCACTATCATCAAGCAAAAATTTAAACTACGAACTCAATTGTGTAGCCAAAGTTGGACGGTGCTGAATCCAAGGGTTAGCAGCTTCTAGTTGGGCTGCGAGGCTAATGATGGTAGCTTCGTCTGCCGGTTTGCCAACAAGCTGCACACTCATAGGTAAACCATGACTATCAAACCCTACAGGTAAAGCGATCGCTGGTTGTCCGGTAGCATTAGCCGGTGGACAAGGGGCAACCCAATTGACAATTTGTTGAAATGTATCTTCAGGACTAAAAGCTGCCCATTCCCCCACCCTGATAGGAGAGTGCAAATAAACAGGCAATAGTAATACATCTATAGTGTCAAAAAAGGATACAATTTGCCGCGCTACGATCTGCATGGCATAAACTGCTTGGATATATTCCCCAACAGTTCCCGTTCTTGCCAATAGCCAACGGTTCACAGGCTGCAATACCTCAGCAGGTAATCCTGCACCGGCAATTCCCGATTGCCAGACAACTTTAAACGGTTCAACTAAGGCACTGAAATCGGGAAATTTTTGCTCAACTTGATGACCGAGTTGTTCTAATAATTTTACTGTCTGCAACACAGCCTGTTGACAATTAGCATCAGCTTCACCTAAGGGAGGAATACCAGTAGCAAAGCCAATTCGCTTCCTCCCTGGATTAGTTTGGGCAGCAGTCAAAAATGATGGTTCTGGATCGGGTAGCCAGTAAGGATCACCTGTGACGTAGCCAGACATAGTATCTAACATAGCTGCCGCATCCGCCACAGTTCGGGCGAGAGGGCCATTGGCAGAAATGCCTGCTAGGCGATCGCCTACTGGTGCTTTACTAACTCTACCTCGTGCCGGTTTGATCCCTACTAAGCCACAACAAGCCGCAGGCCCACGAATTGAACCACCACCGTCAGAACCTTGGGCGATCGCACATAATCCGGCGGCGACTGCGGCAGCTGCCCCACCACTAGAACCGCCGGGAGTATATTCTAAATTCCAAGGGTTTCTAGCGGGGGCAAATCCTGTAGGTTCAGTATAAGGAAACGAACCTAGTTCCGAAGTGGCTGTTTTGCCGAGGATAATAAAGCCACCTTGTTTAATGCGTGTGACAACCCCATCATCAAATGCGGGGATGTTATTCAGTAATGCTGGACTCCCATAGGTACAAGGTACACCCGCCACGGCGTTGAGGTCTTTAATGGAAATTGGTACACCAAAAAATGGTGGTAGTGCTGTAGTTTTGGTTAATAATTCTGTCTTAGCTTTAGCATCAGCGATCGCTAAATCTGCCGTCACTGTAAAATAACTGCCTAACTGAGGGTTCAACTGCTGAATCCGGCTTAAATATATTTCTACCAACTCTAAGGGTGATACTTCCCGCCGTCGGATTAATTTTGCTAACTCTAGTGCTGGAGTAAAGGCTAAATCAGTCTCATTCATAATGTTGGGGACTGGAGATTGGGGACTGGGAACTGGGGATTGGGGAGTAACTAATGACTAATAACTATTGACCCATTTCCCTAATGGAGTTGTTACTTTAGCAGAATTTCTGGGAACTATAAATCTATCGTTTTTGTGATTTCACAAATTATTACTGGTACTTACTTATAACTACGACAGGCAAAAATACTCATCTCACAAAAAGTCTATGGATTTATCAAGGTTTTCTGGAATTTGCTGCCAGATTACCATGAGCAGAGTTCGCAGTAAAGGATAAATCAGGAGTCAGAATTTAGAATCCATAATCCAGAAGGCTGCGCCTATATGCTGAATTCTTCTTAATAAATTTTGTAAATCCCCAAGAGATATTTATGACTGATATAGAAGCACTTATTAATGAATTGCCACAAATCGTTTATAAACTGAAACTGACTATTGGTAATTCTCAGGATATGATGCAACAGGTTGTCCTGATTAATCATGCTCAGGAACAACTCCGCAATATTCAACAAGCGATCGCTCAAGAATTATGCTCTGTCATAAGTAAAGGTCATAGTAATACTATCAATACACTATCTCTTGCTGTTAAAAGTCTGGCGATACCAACTGTTTTACAAGTCAATCCTGCGATTACTGGCAATTCAGGATTAATTACAGAAAAGTTTGGCAATCCAGAAACGGAGATATCTTTAATTAGTTTACAGTCAAAAATTAATTGCTGGCTAGAATGGGGTGACTTATTGCAGGCGATCGCCGCAGATATTTTAGGCGATGCTAGCTTAGTCAATCAAATAAATTTAAATATTAATTATCCCAGCTTGCCCATTCAAATTATAGAAATTGAAAATAGATTAAATATTGAGAAATTAAATAATCATAAACTTTCACACAGACAAACGCTCAATATTGAAGAGGATTTGTCAAATTTACAAAATAGATTAATTTTAGTCAAAAATACTATTCAAAATACTCAAAGTCTCTTAACAATAATGATAGCCTTATCATCATTCTGTGGTAAATCTGGGTTCGCTATAGAATGGTTAGATGATGCTCACGAATTAATTATTTCTAGTAATGATAATTTTCAGGAATTGACAGAAATCCTGAATAAATGTGATATATATGAAGATAAAATTAATGGTTTTAAAATTAAAATCGAAGAAATTAAACACAAAAAAAATAAATCAATAAATAATAAAAATCACGCAACAAAGCAGAAATATAATTTATCATCCTCTAAAGTTATACGCAAGAGTTTATTAATTTTCTCTGGCTTAACTATTTTAGGTTTTGGTGGATGGCTTGCGAAAGGTCAGCTCATCCAAATTCACGAAATTGGTGCGAATTTATATCAAGAGAATATTGCTGCAAGCAATTTTAAAGCAGCTTTAAAACTGGGAATCGAGGCTTCTGCTATCGCTCAAAAACCTCCTCATGCACTTACCGTATGGCAACAAGCAGCATCTAAATGGCAAGAGGCAATTAATTTGTTACAAAGTATTCCTGAAGGAACATCTGTATCTGTTATAGCGCAAGAAAAACTGGTTCGTTATCGGCTTAATTATATTGCTATAACTAAAAGAGCTATCACAGAAAAGAAAGCTGTATCTAACTTAGAATTAGCAGAAAAACTAGCGATAGAAGCTAAGTTTTTTATGGAAACTTCACCTAATTCATTAACAGCTTGGCAACAAGCAAAAGACAAATGGCAAAAGTCAATTAAAATCTTAGAATCTATTCCCAAAAGTAGTTCTGTTTATGGACAGGCTCAATCAATACTACCTAATTATAAAACCAATTATGCCGCGATTAATGCCATCATGCAAAATAGAATTCAATCTGTGAATTAAATTTGGAATTGGGAATCGTTAAAAACTACGAATAATTACCGTTGATTAAACAGTAAAAATACTGTTTGCAATGAACCAACGACAAAACCTAAAATTCCCCCTAAAGTGACAATTGCCTGCAACTCATTTTTGACAATTCCTTCAATGGCATTTTCTAAATCAGCAGGTGATGTTGATTTTACCCGGTCAACAATTACTTGATCTATTGATAAAATAGGGATTATTTGGGCTACAATTTTTTCTAAATCTTTTTCTAAATATCTTTCTAAAATCAATGCCAATTCTTGACTGACAACTTCTAACGAATTTATAACTACAGGTGAGTTACTCAGGCGATTTAATAGTAATTTAGCAATATTTTCCCAATTTACAGACTCAGTTAATCCTTGCAGTAATTCACTACCACTTGTTTGAATGTACTGGCGGACTGTTTCTCGTGTGGTTTTTCGCAGTTGGCGGACTGTACCAATGGGTAAGTTTTGCAATGACAGATTTTGCAGAGTTTTTTTGAGGCGATCGCGCATCTGTAAATCTTGAATTAATTCCTGTAACCTAGCATTAGTGGCTTCTTTTTCATCTAAGCAGAAAGTCCGTAGCCGCGTGAGAGTGTTCCGCAAACCAAATAGATTCGCTACTACCCAATAAGTACCACTG
This sequence comes from Anabaena sp. UHCC 0399, assembly GCF_034931465.1. Lineage (NCBI taxonomy): Bacteria > Bacillati > Cyanobacteriota > Cyanophyceae > Nostocales > Nostocaceae > Anabaena > Anabaena sp. UHCC 0399. The sequence goes on from NZ_JAYGGZ010000050.1 coordinate 12,599, forward strand.
GTTTTTTCTCGAAAGCTTTCATCAATAATTTGAATTGTGCGATCGGTTAAAAAATCTATAATTGCCTGCCTCAACATATCTGGTGGCAAAACTACTTCCAAAAACCAATCAGCCAATCGAGTAGCCTGTTCTTCACTCAGTTGTAATTCTAGTAATATTTGGTCAAAAATTTGATTAATTTGTGCTTCTAAAAAGTCTTCCTGTCTTGCTAGCACCTTCAAAAGACGCGGTAAAGATTCTCCTAACAAATCACGCAGAATCCCCGCGACAATTTTAGTAGTTTTCTGGTTTTTATCGGCTTTAATTTGATCTATAGCCAGTCGCAATAGCCAAAGAATTGCTGACTCTACTCGTTCTGTTTCTAATAACCTACGTGCCAGTTTTTGTAACTCATCGGGTGTCAGCAGCGACCCCATGATTGTATCAGAAATATTTTTTGCCAACCGTTCTTGATTCGCAGGAATCAATCCAGGGGTAAATGGTATTCTCCGTCCGGCAATATAAATTGCTCTGTAGGGACGAAATAACATTTTGATGGCTATGTCATTTGTGAAATAGCCAATAATTGCACCCAATACAGGGGGAGATACATAAAGTAAAAGATGAGACCAATCCACAGTTTTTTGGATGAATAATGAGGAATGGGGACTGGGAATTTTAGATTTTGGATTTTGGATTTTGGATTTTAGATTAAACCCCAATCCAAAATCCACTCATTGAGTCGCCCAATGCCCAATTACCTATTTAATAATTACCAATATTCCCATCATACCGTTCGCGATGGGGTAGTGTGTGGCTGAGGTAAAACCAACTTGGTAGGCTAACTCTACTTGCTCACTCCCTTGGGGAAAGCGATCTAAGCTGGGGCTGATGTAGGCATATTCTTCTTTCATACCCATATGCTCGGCCATCGGCACAACTATATGATCTAAATACCATTGCTGAAAGGTACGGAATTGGTGATTTGTAGGGCGATGAAAGTCTAAAATGGCTGCCCGCGTGCTAGGTTTGAGGACACGGTGTAATTCTTGCAGACTACGACGAATATCAGTTACATTTCTTAAACCATAGCCCATTGTTGCGGCATCAAACTGATTGTCATCAAAGGGTAAATTCAGTACATCTGCTTCTATCCAAGAGAGGGCAAATTGGGGGTAATGTATTTGAGAGCGTTCTTTTGCAGTTGTTAACAGGTTGCAGGAAAAGTCTACGCCGTAAACCTTCCCCGTTGTTCCTGCACGCCTGGCTAAACTTAAGGCTAAATCACCACTCCCACAACATAAATCGAGGCAAGTATCTCCAGCTTTAGCCGCACTCCATTTGATAGCCATTTCTTTCCATATGCGGTGTTGTCCCAGGCTTAACCAATCATTAAACTGGTCGTACACTGGGGCAATACGGTCAAAAATAGCCCGGATTTCGTTACTCATTAGTCATTAGTCAATGGTCATTAGTTATTTTATATCTTGTGCCTAAGCCTGGCGATTAATCACGTCAATACTTCCCATATCCCCATTTTCTCATGCAAGCCTCCCTAGAACAAGTTGCCCAAATTAATGTGCTTGCTGGTTTACCACTCGCAGATCAGGTAAGTTTACAACGCCATACCCTAGTGCAAAGCTACAGCAAAGGGGAGATTATTCTCCATGAGGGCGATCGCCTACCTGCAAAATTGTATGCTGTGGTCAGTGGTACAATTCAAATCACCAAAACTGCGACCACAGGTAAAGAAACCATTCTACGGAATTTAGCAGATGGAGAAATTTTTGCTGCGCCAGCTTTGTTAGGAAATGGTACTTCTCCAGCCACTGTTATGGCTGAGTCTGATTGTGAAATACTCACTGTTGAAAGGGATGCCTTATTAAAGGCAATTCAACAGCAGCCTGATATTGCTATCAGAATGTTGGTAGTTTTGAATAATCGAATTCAGCTACTTCATGAAACCGTTCATGGTTTGGTTTCAGAACGGGCAACCATTCGCCTGGTGAGGCTAATTTTATATTTTGCGGATAAATCTGGGACTGTATCCACCCCTCAAGGTGAATCTTTAAAAACAGAATTATCTTACTATCGTATGGCGCGGAGTGTTGGTATTGCCTATGAAGAGTGTCTGCGGTTAATTAAAAGTCTCAAGTCTGTAATTACTTACAGTCGAGGGGGGAAAATTATAATTATTGATCGTCAGAAATTAGAGGCGATCGCTTCTGGTGCAGTGTCATTTGAAAATATTTAAATTTTATAAAATAAATTTGTCTTTTTAAAAATTTGGGCTATGTTTATCATGCTAAAAATTTACTAGCACCTAATTTTTACGTTGTCGCCATTGCCCACAGTAGAATTATTGAGAATGGTGCAAGATATGAACATATCTATCTCGTTCACGAGCCGCGACAACTAAAACTAAGCATAGAGCTGCGATCGCTTTTTGCCATTGTTGTTTTACCTGCACATCTTCTACACCATCAAACAACCCGACTAAGCGAGGGATAGCAGCTTCTAAAGCCAGACGAGGTACTGGATGATGTAAATCAACTAAGTTCATCAAACTTTCCTGGCGATTTACAAAACCAATCACCCATGTAGTCGTGTGATTTGGACTATCAGGAACACGTTTGACTCCCAACTCATTTTTGAGCCAGTTGTAAAAAGATGGTAGTTCCTGTGCTAAAACTGCTCCTGCTGTGGGTAAGGTTTGTTTGAGTAAATTGATGTCTAAACTTTCTAGTTCTCGCTGTAAATCAGAAAATACCAGCACCTCAGTTAATGGTTTAGCCATAATCACATCTAACTCAGTTGAGGAAAGGTCTAAATGTTGGGCAAAAGTCGTCAGTATTGATTGCATTTTACAAAACTCCGAAAATAATTATTAGCTATCTGCTGCTTTCTCAGAAAGAGTAAGTAGAAAGGCGAGATTTGCTTCAGCTTTTAAAGCATGAGGTGCATTAGCAGGCATCAAGACAAGAACACCAGCTTCTAAAGCAATTTTTTCTCCTGATAATGTGAGTAACCCTCTGCCATCAAGCACATTTATAGTTGCATTGCGAGTTGATGTATGTTCAGAGATTTCAGCATTAGCAGCTAGACAAAATAGAGTATATTGACAAGCTTTGTCTTGAAAGATAACTTTGCTGAGAATTCCCGCACTGGGATATTCAATCTGTTGTTGTAGTTGAGTTACAAAAGATTGATGAGTGATAATTTGAGAAGTCATAATTTTGGGAAGGGGTAATGATGAGAAATTTTAATTAGCAACAGCACACAAAATTATGTAGCCTAATTCATCATGATATTGATGAAATATTCGGTGCATTTCTAAAACTCTTTTACGGATAGATGTTTGCGTCAAAACATTCCAAAAAATCTGTAATGTATTGAAAAAGCCTTCATCTTGAAGAATCTGCTTTAAGTTCAATAAATTCATCGAACCTGTTTGATGTTTCGCTATTTTTAATCCAGAAGTGGCAAAAGCATCAATCCAGTTATTTTCTGAAAGTGGTGTAGAATTAACTTTAATAACTCTGGCTAAATCACTGTGTATTTCTGCTTCTTTATCACGAGCTAATAATTCATGGGAGAGAAATTTACCCCCCAGTTTTAATCTTTTATGAATTTCTGTTAATAGCTTGGTCTTTCCTACAGGGGATTGCATGGTAAGAATAGCTTCTGCTAAAACATAGTCAAATTGCACCAAGGTGTCATCTAAATGAAAAATATCGCCTTGAATAATTTTGATTTGATTTTCTAACCCAGCAGCCCGGATATTAGCACAAGCTTTAGCTACACTCTCAGGATTTTTTTCTATTCCTAATACTTTAACATTGTAATGTTGAACCAGATAAATTGCACTATAACCAAAGCTAGAAGCTAATTCTAAAACTGTTGCGCCTGGTTGAAAATTAGCCCACTGCAATAATGTTTCTGTAGCTATTCTGCCACCGGGGCGCAGATATTTTTTACCTGCGGCTGCTAGAACTTGGTGTCCGCTAGCTGTTTGCAAATTTAGGGTAGTATTGGTCATTTATTTGACCCCTGAAACTTATCTATCCCTAATATGCCAGGAATTTATTATCTCGTCTTTGAGGTAGCTCAAAGACGAGATAATAAATTGCTTTTTAAGAAATATAGGTGACAGGTGACAGTGAAGAGGGAAGTAATTGTAGACAAAACTGACAAAAAAACCCGGATTTCTCACCAATTATTGTCACCTCAGTCCAGAGTTAGTAGGGGCGGGTTGAGTGAAATATTCGTGAATGATTCGAGTATATCTGTGAACCAGCCCCTACTGTTTGTGAGAAATGCGGGAAAACTGGTGCAAAATTTCAGATTACTTACATTTTGACCCTTGAGGAGTGGCATCAGGGTAGAAAGTAACAATCGCCTGATTTTTCCTTACAAAAACAGTAGGAAAAGTTTTGCCTGTGTCCTGGTCACGCACGTTGTAAATACAAGCCCCTTCTGTATTTTTTTGTTTTTTAAATGCTAGGGTTGCATCGACAAGCATTTCTTCAGCGTTGCTGAGGTAGCCGTAACCTTTGATGACATCTTTTATTGTCTGATTACCTTGCTTAATAACTACACCCATTGTATAAATTACCCCAGGAACAACTTCTTCTCTCTGGCGATTATTGGATAATCTACCGCCAATTCCTTGATTTTGAAGTTGCAAATATCTGCCGTAAAAATGCAAGCCACCAATGTCATTGGCGTTATATATTTCCCCACAAAAGATGTGTTCAAAGCCTCGACGCTTAAACCAAATATTAGTTAAGTCTTCGAGAAATTGTGTTTTACTTTTGCGTCCTGGAAGCAGTTCACCGCCGCTAACTGTTTGCAGTTTTTGTAATACCTCTGGGTAAGAAGATAATAACTGTTGAAATTTATTCTGGCTCACTCTTGTGCCAATAGCACCACAGGTATTAAGTACAGCTTTGTCAAAAGCATTTAACTTCGGTGCTGACGGTGTAATATCTACCTGTTGTCCTCTGGGAAAATTTACAGAAACTGGGTTATCTACGTCATCAAAAAATGGTAATAGTTTTTGTTCTGGCTGTGCTGCAACTGGATTTTGCCAATAAAGTGGGCTAGTCAGCAATAAAACAGTAAACATCCTCAGAATTTTTTGAACTCTCAGGTTTGACATAGATTTAAATGTAGTGTTTTGCTGACAATTTACCACCAAAAAACAAAGACGCAAAGCACTTTTTAGTACATTTGCGCCTATTTGAAGGATTTAAAAGAAATTTTTAAACTTTCTTCAGCCAGCTAAACATAGCCCGTAAATCTTTACCTACTTCTTCAATGGGGTGTTCGGCTTCTTGACGACGCATGGAGGTAAATCCAGGTTTACCGGCTTGGTTTTCTAATACGAATTCCCGTGCGAATTGTCCAGATTGAATTTCGCTGAGAATCTTCTTCATTTCAGCTTTGGTTTGGGCGGTGACAATCCGTGGTCCACGAGTATAATCGCCGTATTCCGCAGTGTTAGAAATGCTGTCGCGCATTGTGGCTAAACCGCCTTCAACAACCAAGTCAACAATTAGCTTGACTTCATGTAGACATTCAAAATAAGCCAATTCTGGTTGATAACCGGCTTCTACTAAAGTTTCAAAGCCAGCTTTGATTAAGGCACTCAAACCACCGCATAATACGGCTTGTTCGCCGAACAAATCGGTTTCCGTTTCTTCGCGGAAAGTGGTTTCGAGAATACCCGCGCGAGTCCCACCGATACCTCTAGCGTATGCCATTGCGCGATCGCGTGCTTTACCTGTGGCATCTTGATAAACTGCAAACAACGCTGGTACACCTTGACCTTGTTCGTAAGTGCGTCGGACCAAATGCCCAGGGCCTTTGGGTGCAACCATTACTACGTCTACATTAGCAGGGGGTACGACTTGTCCAAAGTGAATATTAAAGCCGTGGGCAAAGGCTAAGACATCGCCTTCTTTGAGATTTGGTTCAATTTCATTTTTGTAAACCGTTTTTTGGACTTCATCGGGTAATAAAATCATGATGAAGTCAGCAGCATTGGCAGCATCTGCCACATTTTTTACAGTTAACCCAGCTGCTGTGGCTTTTTGTTCCGACTTACTACCCGGATATAGCCCCACAATTACATTCAAACCACTATCTTTCAAATTCAGGGCGTGGGCATGACCTTGAGAACCATAGCCGATAATTGCGATGGTTTTTCCAGCCAAAAGGTCTAAATTGGCATCTGAGTCATAGTACATCCGGGCCATATGAAGTCTCTCCTGTCAGCAAGCTTTGTCATGTATTGGCAGGTTTTTGATTGTACCTCAAATCATGTCACTACGGATTAACAATTAATTTTGGGGACTAATCAATTCAAAATTCAAAATTCAAAATTCAAAATTAAATAACTAGAGACTGGGGATTGGAGACTGGGGAGAATTTTTCGCCACTCAGCACTCATTACTCAGCACTCAGCACTCTTACGTTTGCTGATCAATTTTTCTAACTTCTGCTTCAGATAGTTTCACATCTACAGCACGTATAGAGTCTTCAATGCTGTAAATCTTGCTTGCGCCGGGGATTGGTAAAATACAGGAGGACTTGGAACGCAACCACGCCAACACAATACAGTATACTGATACGCCCTTTTGCTTGGCTAATTGTGCGATCGCTGGAATATCTTCTAAGTTTTTATGGCGACGACTACCACCAAAGGGACTCCAAGGTAAAAAAGTTAATTCTTTTTCTTCGCAATACTGTAATACGCCGTCTCTTTCTGGCTGACGTTCCCACGGGTTGTATTGATTTTGGACTGAGACAATATCTACCACCTCCCGCGCCTGTTTAATTTGCTCCACAGAAAAGTTAGAAACTCCCACAAACCGAATCAAACCATTCTGCACAGCTTCTTTAACTGGTGCGAGAGATTCTGCAACGGTGTATTGTGGGTCTGGTGAGTGATATTGCCACAAATCAATTGGTTTTTCACCTCCCAAAGCTTCAAAACTGACGCGAATGGTTTGGCGCAGGTGTTCTGGATTCCCGTTACGTACCCAAGTCTGATTCGGACGCATTAAACCGCCTTTAGTCGCCACAATCACTTGGCTAACGTCACCTTGGTAACTGCTAAGTGCTTTGTGAATGAGTCGTTCATTGTGGTGTTTGTCTGATTCATCTTTGCAATAGGAGTCAGCAGTGTCAACGAACGTGATACCCAAATCTAAAGCCCGATGAATAACTTGAACTGATTGCGATTCAGGAGGACGGTCATATATTGACATCGGCATAGCACCCAAACCAATCGCACTGACAAAGATACCTGTTTTTCCTAGTTGTTGAGTTTCCATGCTTCTTGCTTGACTCTATTGCACCATTAACTATTTATTAGCGAGTTTAAGCTATGTTGACAATTCATCTAGAGAAGTAGGGACTGGGAAAGAGGTATTTTCTTGAGAGTAGCCACTCTAGCAGCGCACCACCCGCTAAGAATCAATTCAAAATTCAAAATTCAAAATAAAACACACACCTCCTTCCCTTCTATCCTGTCACCTGTCACCTGTCCCCTGTCCCCTATCACCTGTCACCTGTTACCTATCATTCTGTAGACTCAATTAACTTGAAACCCCAAGGCTTCAAAGCAGCGATCGCTATTTCTGGATTTATACCTTCATAAGCCTCCCATTCATATGGGTGTTCTTTGGGGTGTCCGTCGCCAACGTTACCTGCAACTTTGATCACCGGAAAATTCGCCACGCGATCGCGTTCCATTCCTTTGGGTACGACTAGCCGGATTTTGTGACCGACGAACTTCGACACACCTGAATTAGCTACAGATTCACGGACTAAACAGATGTCACCAGCAGTCCCCCAAGTAGTTTGATAGATGTAGAGGAATGATATATAGGTATCTGGTTTGATGGATCTTTTTAGAACTTGCATTATCTGTAATCCTTACACTAAGAGAGAAAAATCATAGGAGTATCTTCTATGATTGGCTACAACTAATTTAATTTTGCAACCCCGACAAAATAAAGTTTATGGCGTTTTTATAGCAATCGTGCGGAAACTTCCCTAAGACAAAAGTATTCCCCACTCGTGATCAGCAAAGCGATCGCTGAGTTTCCTCTTACCTAGTTTACTCAAACTCTCACGAAACTCTCCCAATTGTGGAAAATAATAGATTAAGTGGAGTAACACAAAACTCACTTAGTTTGCTCATTTTCTCTTTTGAAAATATGACCCATCCTTTTCTTAAACACTTGCGTAGTCCAGATAGACCAGTGATCGTCTTCGACGGTGCAATGGGGACTAACCTCCAAACCCAAAACCTCACGGCTGAAGACTTTGGTGGGGCGGAGTATGAAGGCTGTAACGAATACCTAGTCCACACAAAACCGGAAGCCGTTGCTAAGGTTCACCGCGACTTTCTCGCTGTGGGTGCAGATGTCATCGAAACTGATACTTTCGGTGCTACATCGATTGTGTTAGCAGAATATGACTTAGCAGACCAGACTTACTACCTCAACAAAAAAGCCGCCGAATTAGCGAAAAGTGTGGCGGCGGAATTTTCCACCCCAGAGAAACCCAGGTTTGTGGCTGGTTCTATTGGCCCGACAACCAAACTACCAACCTTGGGACACATTGACTTTGATACTTTAAAAACATCTGTTGCGGAACAAGCTGAAGCCTTGTTTGATGGTGGAGTTGATTTATTTATTATCGAAACTTGCCAAGATGTGCTACAAATCAAAGCGGCGTTGAATGGAATAGAAGAAGTCTTTGCCAAAAAAGGGGAACGAATACCCCTGATGGTTTCTGTGACAATGGAAAGCATGGGGACAATGCTGGTAGGTTCAGAAATCAGTGCTGTGCTGACGATTTTAGAACCTTTCCCAATAGATATTCTGGGGCTTAACTGTGCCACTGGGCCAGATTTGATGAAACCACACATCAAATATTTATCTGAACATTCACCATTTGTGGTTTCTTGCGTTCCCAATGCGGGTTTACCGGAAAATGTTGGTGGACAAGCACACTACCGCTTAACACCAATAGAATTACGCATGGCGTTGATGCACTTTGTTGAAGATTTGGGTGTCCAAGTGATTGGGGGTTGCTGTGGGACACGTCCAGAACACATTCAACAATTGGCTCAAATTGCTCAGGAACTAAAACCAAAGGTTAGACAACCAAGTTTAGAACCAGCTGCCGCATCAATTTATTCTACTCAACCCTATGACCAAGATAATTCTTTCTTGATTGTCGGCGAACGTCTTAACGCCAGTGGTTCTAAAAAGTGCCGCGATTTGTTAAATGCGGAAGACTGGGACGGACTGGTATCAATGGCGAGGGCGCAAGTTAAGGAAGGCGCACACATCCTAGATGTCAACGTTGATTATGTAGGAAGGGACGGCGTGCGGGATATGCACGAGTTGGTTTCGCGCATTGTCAATAATGTCACACTACCTTTAATGCTTGACTCCACCGAATGGGAAAAAATGGAGGCGGGTTTAAAGGTGGCTGGAGGTAAGTGTTTGCTGAACTCCACCAACTACGAAGACGGCGAACCGCGCTTTTTAAAGGTGCTGGAAATAGCGAAGAAATACGGTGCAGGTGTCGTCATCGGCACAATTGACGAAGAAGGCATGGCGCGGACAGCCGAGAGGAAATTTCAAATTGCCCAACGTGCTTACCGCCAAGCTGTAGAGTATGGTATACCTCCCACGGAAATATTCTTTGATACTCTAGCTCTACCTATTTCTACGGGGATTGAAGAAGACCGAGAAAACGGCAAGGCTACTATTGAATCGATTCGCCGCATTCGGCAAGAATTGCCGGGATGTCACGTTATTTTAGGGGTATCGAATATATCCTTTGGTTTGAATCCAGCTTCACGAATGGTGCTAAATTCAACATTCTTGCATGAAGCCATGTTAGCAGGCATGGATGCTGCGATCGTTAGTGCCAGCAAGATTTTACCACTATCTAAGATTGAAGCCCGTCATCAAGAAGTTTGTCGTCAGTTAATCTATGATGCGCGCAAATTTGAGGGTAATGTTTGCGTTTACGACCCCTTGGGAGAACTGACTAAATTATTTGAAGGTGTCAAAACCAAACGTAACGCGGGGGTTGATGAAAGCTTACCCATCGAAGAACGGCTCAAACAACATATCATCGACGGTGAACGCATCGGCTTAGAAGCACAGTTGACTAAAGCCTTAGAACAATATCCCCCCTTAGAAATTATCAACACCTTCCTGCTAGATGGGATGAAAGTTGTGGGTGAGTTGTTTGGTTCAGGACAAATGCAACTACCATTTGTATTACAGTCTGCGGAAACCATGAAAGCTGCTGTAGCTTATCTTGAACCATTCATGGAAAAGTCAGAATCAGGGAATAACGCCAAAGGAACTTTTCTCATTGCTACCGTCAAAGGTGACGTTCATGATATCGGTAAAAACCTTGTAGATATCATCTTGTCTAACAACGGTTACAAGGTGATTAATCTGGGAATTAAACAACCAGTAGAAAATATCATCGAAGCTTACAACCAACACAAAGCTGATTGTATTGCTATGAGTGGCTTGTTGGTAAAATCCACCGCCTTTATGAAAGAGAACTTGCAGGTATTCAACGAAAAAGGTATTACTGTACCTGTAATTTTAGGTGGTGCGGCACTAACTCCCAAATTTGTGCATCAAGATTGTCAAAACACCTACAAAGGTAAGGTTGTTTACGGCAAAGATGCTTTCTCTGACTTGCATTTTATGGATAAATTAATGCCAGCAAAGGCAGCTGGTAATTGGGATAACTTACAAGGATTCCTAGATGAAGTAGCGACTGAAGAAGCAAAAATTACTTCTGAACAACCAGAAACTAAAAAGACTTCACTCAGAACTCGGAATTTAGAACTCAGCACTGAAGTAGATACCCAACGTTCCAAAGCTGTAGCAGTAGACATAGAACGTCCCACACCACCGTTCTGGGGAACGCAACTTTTACAACCTAATGATATTCCCATCGAGGAAATATTCTGGCATTTAGACTTACAAGCCTTAATTGCTGGACAGTGGCAATTCCGCAAGCCAAAGGAACAATCTAAGGAAGAATATCAGGCTTTCTTGCATGAGAAAGTGTATCCCATTTTGGAAACGTGGAAGCAGCTAATTATTGCCGAAAATCTGTTGCATCCCCAGGTAATTTACGGGTATTTCCCTTGTCAGTCTGAGGGGAATACTTTGTATATCTATGAAAACAATAGTGAAGATAAGAAGGAAGTAGCTAAGTTTGAGTTTCCCCGTCAAAGGTCATCAAGAAGACTCTGTATTGCAGATTTTTTTGCCCCGAAGGAGTTGGGAATCATTGATGTTTTCCCCATGCAGGCGGTAACTGTTGGCGAAATTGCTACAGAGTACGCCCAAAAATTATTTGCCAATAATCAATACACTGATTATCTGTATTTCCACGGTTTGGCGGTGCAAGTCGCAGAAGCAGTGGCAGAATGGACACACGCTAGAATTCGCCGTGAATTAGGATTGGGTGCATCAGAACCTGATAATATTCGGGATATTTTGGCACAGCGTTATTGTGGTTCACGGTATAGTTTCGGTTATCCGGCTTGTCCAAATATTCAAGACCAATACAAGCAACTGGAATTGTTGCAGACTGACAGAATTGATTTATATATGGATGAAAGTGAGCAACTTTATCCAGAACAGTCTACAACGGCGATTATTACCTATCACCCAGTAGCGAAGTATTTCACTGCTTAAGTTTGCCAATATTTCAGTGTTAGGTCACAGTAAAAATGGGGAAAGCTTTAAATAGCTTTCCCCATTTATTTTGCCTGAAAATATAGATATAGTACAAATTTCATGGATAAATATCGTCTCAAAAAAATTTTAATTGGTGATTTTACCTGGAAAAGATTGTTAAAATCTCTGACTTTTATATATCTATTTTTAACTCTGTATGTTTATTTTCAGGCAGATAGTATGATTTTTTTACCTCAACCATCCAGCTATCAAGATACTAAAGATATATTGAAGCTGAAGAGCGGGGGAAAAACGAAAATTTCAGCAGTGCATTTACTCAACCCTGCGGCTAAATATACGATCCTTTATGCTCACGGTAATGCGGAAGATTTAGGTGATATTCAACAAGTTCTAGAAAAATTACGTAATTTGGGTTTCAATGTCTTGGCTTACGATTATCGCGGTTATGGTACAAGCTCAGGAACATCCACTGAAAACCACGCTTATCAAGATATTGATACTGCTTACAATTATTTGACCCAAGATTTAAAGATACTACCACAGCACATTATTGTTTTTGGTCGTTCAGTTGGAGGTGGGTCGGCAGTAGATTTGGCGGTACGGAAACCAGTTGCAGGTCTAATTATCGAAAGTAGCTTTATATCTGCATTTCGAGTAATAGTCCCATTTCAAATTTTGCCGTTTGATAAGTTTACTAATCTACAAAAAATTAAAAATGTGAAATGTCCAGTATTGATTATGCACGGTAAGGCTGATGAGATTATTCCTTTTACTCATGCAGAAAATTTGTATGCTGCTGCGCCGTCGCCAAAACTGTCTTTATGGGTAGAAGACGCAAATCATAATGATTTTCTCTGGGTAGCTGGGGAAAGATATAACAAGAGTTTGAAAGAGTTTACTAAGTTAGTGTCGGAACATAAAAGCTTAAAGTAATTTCATTAATACAGAAAAATAAATCTTTTAAGTAAAATTACTAGAACAAACCCAAAAATATTTATCATTAATTTATCAATAATACCAGGGAACTTTACCCAATCTGGCTTGGTAATTGCCTAAACTAGTATTGTCTCGCAAGTTACTAAATATAGCTAAATACTGATGGCATTTTCCTGCATCTGTAAAATGGCAAAAGTACAAAAAATTACAGTTAAATAGAGAGATATCTGATCAATGAATAAGACTTTACAAACATTTTTGCTAGGTGCTTCCATCGCTATGGGTGTAGGTGCGATCGCCACTTCTCCAGCACAAGCTGGTAGCTTATCTGGTGCTACCATTGGTGGTACAGCAGCAAATGATTACTTAATCTATGATTCCAATAGTACAAATACTTACGTTGTACCTAATACTAACGCTAATCTACAAAAGGTATTGGATGGTAATGCTGCCAGCCCTACTGGTAACGTAGAGTTAAGAGCTAGCAGTGAAACATCAGGTTTCGATTTCACCAAAAATACTAGTTTATCCGGAACAATCGGCGGTGAAACCCTAACACTCAGCAGTTTAGTTGATTCAGACTGGAATAACAACTATAAAGACACAGGTAAGACCTTTGGTGAATATTGGTTTAATCAGGCTTTAACCGCTAACGGGTTTGGTAGTTTGGTGGGAAATACTATAGGTACAGGGTTTTATAACACCTTTAAAAATAATGGAGGATTCCAAAAGTTTAGTGATCCGAATATTTCTTATGCCAACCAAGATGACACTACTGGTGTAATCAGCATTGGATTGGCAGGACATTTGAATGCAACACCGCTATTACTACCATACTTTACCCAATACGTTAATAGCTTACCAAACAGCCCGACTAAAATGTTCGCTGGTAGTTTAATAACACAGCTAGCAAATACAACAACACAAGCTAGTGAAGTTCTGAAGTACACATATAACGGTCAAACTGATTATCTTTTCAGCTTTATAGCTACCAATTCTGGTTTAACTGAACTAAGTGATGCTAAATCTCATAGTGGTAACTATGAAGTTAGTTTTCAAGGTTTAGTTCCCATCAAGTCATCTACACAATCAGTCCCAGAACCTTCTATTTTGCTTGGTCTTTTAGGTGTAGGTGGCATTTTTACCACACGGCGCAAGTTCAAAAAAGTATCTGGCTGAGTCTAAAATTCTAGAATTAAAGAATAAATAAGATTTATGGGGCTTTTAGCTCCTTTTTTTTACTTATTTTAATCTTATTGATTTAAGATATCAAGAGTAAAGTTGATCAACAAAGAGCAATGGATTTGGGTGCGCGTGGTTATTTAGTTAAACCTATAAATTTGAATCTTTTAACGCTCAAAATTTATTAGATTGTAGATTTTGAATTCTTACACAAAAACCAGTGATTTTTCCTAGAATAAGAATAGGTAAATTTGTAAAATTACCTAAGTTAAGATTGTGACAACATCTGCTGATATCCTATCACTGGTTAAAGACCCGGAACGCCTGGAAGTGCGTCTGGCAGAAATTCCCCCAGAACCGGGGGTTTATTTTATGCGCGACGGCAACGATCGCATTATATATATAGGTAAATCGCGTAAATTGCGATCGCGTGTCCGTTCTTATTTCCGCGAGGGTTACAACAAAACTGAACGTATCGCCACAATGGTGAAGCAGGTGACGGAAATTGAATTTATCGTCACTGATACTGAAGCGGAAGCCTTGGCGTTGGAAGCAAACTTAATCAAGCAGCATCAACCATACTTTAATGTGCTGCTGAAAGATGATAAAAAATATCCCTACGTCTGTATCACTTGGTCAGAAGACTATCCCCGCATTTTCATCACTCGCAAACGTCAACTAGGCAAAGAAAAAGATAAGTATTACGGGCCTTATACTGATTCAGGTCTATTAAGAGGCATACTGCACCTATCTAAGCGGATATTTGCCTTAAGACAACGACCGCAACCACTGTTTAAAGACCGTCCTTGCTTAAATTATGATATTGGTCGCTGTCCAGGTGTGTGTCAAAAGCTGATTTCGCCAGAAGAATATCGCAAAACTGTGCAGAAAGTAGCGATGGTATTTCAAGGACGGACGCAAGAACTGATCGATATTTTGACTGAACAAATGCAAACAGCGGCCGAATCGCTTAACTTTGAGTCAGCTGGGAGAATTCGTGATCAAATAGCCGGCTTAAAGTCTCTGAATGCACAACAGAAGGTTTCCTTACCCGATGATACTATTTCACGGGATGCGATCGCTCTGGCAGCCGACGCACAACACGCCTGTATTCAATTATTTCAGATTCGCGCCGGTCAATTGGTGGGACGTTTAGCTTTTGTGGCTGAATCTCAAGCTGAACCAGGCGCAATTTTACAACGGGTATTAGAGGAACATTACCAAACTGCTGACTCGGTGGAAATTCCCGCAGAGATTTTGGTACAGCATGAATTACCAGATGGGGAAATGTTGGCGGAAGTCTTGACGCAACGCAAGGGAAGAAAAGTCACAATTTTAACTCCCCAGCGTCAAACTAAGGCAGAATTAATTGAGATGGTGGAACGTAATGCCCAATATGAATTGCAACGGATGCAAAAATTAGGCGATCGCAATCACCAAGGGATGCAAGATTTAGCAGCGATTCTCGATTTACCCGACTTACCCCACCGCATCGAAGGTTACGATATCTCCCACATTCAAGGGTCGAATGCTGTCGCCTCCCAAGTGGTGTTCATCGATGGGATACCCGCCAAACAATACTATCGCCACTACAAAATTAAAAATCCCACAGTCACCATAGGACATTCAGATGATTTCGCTAGTTTAGCAGAAGTGATTCAACGACGGTTTCGCAAGTATGCTGAAGATCCACAACTACCAAGAGTAGATAACCTTGATTGGCCTGATTTAGTGATGATAGACGGCGGTAAAGGACAACTATCTTCAGTGGTTGCTGTTTTGCAGGAGATGAATTTATTAGAAGACTTGCGAGTTGTGAGTTTAGCCAAGAAGCGAGAAGAAATTTTTTTACCGGGAGAATCAACACCTTTAGCTACTGATCTTGAACAACCAGGGGTACAACTGTTGCGACGACTGCGAGACGAAGCGCATCGTTTTGCTGTGAGTTTCCATCGTCAGCAACGGAGTGATAAATTAAAGCGATCGCGTTTAGATGAAATTCCCGGTTTGGGACACCATCGTCAAAAGCTGCTATTAGGACATTTTCGTTCTGTTGACTATCTCCGACAAGCCACACCCACACAAATTGCGGAAGTTCCAGGTATTGGAACGAAGTTGGCGCAAACAATCTACGACTATTTTCATCCCTCATGAAAAAGCTGACTTGATATCCACTTGATTAATCAATCATTAATCTACTTAAAAGGAATTTCTAATTGAATAGATTGCTTAACATGACAACTTTGTGTAATATTGATCATGTCACTCATTATCTCTTGATGGTAAAAAACTTGTTTCTTAATTTGATTAGCAAGTTCATACATCACTGGGATAGAAACTGAATTGCCTATTTGCTTATAACACTCTGCTAAATTACTATGGGTTTTGAAACTATCAGGAAAACCCATAATTCTATAACATTCTCTAATGGTTAATTTCCTAACTGCATTTTCTTCTGGTATGTAAATAAAAAATCTCCCTGAAGTCTCTTGAGATGGTATTGTTGGATGCACCCCTTCTATAGAATAGATTCTATTTGGTTGATGATGAACTCTGGACAAATGTTCTGTGTTTGGCCGAATACCTGTTTTCCAAATATTTTTATTACGATATCCTACAAAAATTAAACCTGATTCTTGTTGCTTCGGATTATCTATCATTGTGTATTCTTGAGGATTTAAGTATTCAAATTCTCCTGAAGTACACAAAAATTCTTTTAGATTAGGGAACGGATAAGTTTTTTTGAGCAGTCCAAAATCAAATTTTTTATTTTTCGTAGCAACAAATACTACTCTTTCTCTATTTTGTGGCAAGCCAAAATCCTTAGAGTTAAGTATTTCGTAATTAACTACATAACCTATATCTTCTAAAGAATATAAGATTACTTCTAATGTTCTACCTTTATCGTGATGTAATATATGCTTAACATTTTCGAGAATAACTACAGGCGGATTAATATATTCAATAATTTCGCAAATATGGAAAAATAGAGTACCTCTAGTGTCATAAAACCCTTTTCTTCTGCCGCAAATACTAAAAGGTTGACAAGGAAATCCTGCTGTTAAAACATCAAAGTAAGGTAGATTACATCTGTCAATTTTTCTGATATCATTTGCAGGTATGTCTCCAAAATTATTCAAGTAAACCTGTTGACAAGCCTCGTTAATCTCACAGGAGAATACACAATCATAGTCAGCTTTTTCAAAAGCTAATCTAAAACCTCCAATACCAGCAAATAAATCAGCAAATTTGAGTTTTAATCCCTCCATAAAAATTATTAAAATATTCCCTTAAACGACTGAGTTAAACATTATAACAGAATATAATAACTTTTTAAGATTCTCTGTTTCCATATCTGAGCTATTATTAGAATAATTCAAGATTCTATTTCGTACTTAACTGTAGCTCATTTAAGTTGTGGCGATTGCCAGTCATAAAACCATTTTTCTTCATAGCTTGGCAATTTTCCAACATCACAGAAATTTCCTGATATCGGAGAAATTTTTCTGTTTTGACGGAATAGCTATGAAACCTTTTTGTTTACTCAACTCACATAGTCAAGGTCGAATTATGGAATACTCATAAAAATTCAGGCTCTCCTAGACTAGTTATAACAAATCAATACTTGATAAGTAGCTAAATCCTTACATCCTCAGGGATTCAAGAGGAACAAAGTGAATCTTTATTAAATCTTTGATTCTATTTTAGACAAACCTTGTTATGTCAATTGTTTTAGCCATTTTTTAGTGTTAATTTATCGACCTAAGTATGGGAGAGCCAAAATTTATTGTATACTTTTACACGTCATAAAGGGTGTAAAAGTATACGACATACGTATCTTGCAGAGTATAAAAGTAAGTGGTTTTAAAATTTCCTGGACTATTTTTCTCTAGCTAATAATTTTAAATCGCCATACATCGATCATATGAAAAGAATTGAAATTGAAAAAAGAACTATCTTCATTGGTTTAGCCGGTAGTCACGGCTATGGGTTAAATCGTCCTGAGTCTGATTGGGATTTTCGAGGTGTGTTTATTGCACCTAAAAGATATTATTTGGGGTTTGACCGCATAGAACAAAAAGATGCTGGTTGGGATGAACCCGGTATTTTTCCTTTTATTGATGGTAATAAAGACACCGTTATCTATGAATTAAAGAAAGTCCTTCATTTATTAGCAGGGGCTAATCCTAATGTTTTAGAATTGCTGTGGTTGCCTAACTATCCTGTGTTAACATCTGTTGGACAGCATCTCATTAAGCATAAAAAATTATTCTTGAGCAAAAAAGTTAAACATACTTATTCTGGCTATGCTTTTGCTCAAATCAAAAAGATGGAAACTCATCGTAAGTGGTTATTACATCCGCCGCAAAAGAAACCACTACCATCTGATTTTGGCATAGAAAATGAAGAGCCTTTAATTAAAGATGAATTAAATGCTTTTTTAGAGTATCTTTATATCTTAATTAGGGGCAGAATAGAATTTTTAGAAGAAGCTGAAGAATTATATAAATTACTCACGGCTGATATTGATTTTAAAGGTGTGCTAAAACAGTACGCTTTGCCTGATGAAGTTTTAGATTACACCCAGAAATTAACCAATAGTCGGAAAGATTTTATTCGCTTATTACAAAAAAGTCAAAATTATCAAATAGCTTTAAGAGAATGGAAGGCTTATGTATCATGGCAAGAAAATAGAAATCCGGCTAGGGCGGAAATGGAAAGAAGGTCAGGTTTTGACCTCAAACACGGGATGCACTGCATTAGATTGCTACGCAGTGGGTTAGAAATATTGCAAACAGGAAAAGTGATTGTAGATAGGAGAATAGCAGGTGATGTTGAGGACTTAAAAGCTATTCTCAAAGGTGAATATTCTTATGAACAGGTGATGCAAATGGCAGATGATTTAGTTGCTCAAATGGAATCTGTCTATGCAACATCAACTTTACCGCATCAACCAGATTTAGAGCAAATTAATGATTTGTGTATGGAATTAGTGGAAATGGAAGGGTGGGGTTAACAGTCAACAGTCAACAGTCAACAGTTATCATTAAAGAGTGTTGATTAAGTCGGCAAAACCGTAGAAACTGATGAGGAGTAATAATATTGCGGTGAGTTGGGTGAGTCTGGTTTGAGGTGAAGGCGCGATCGCTTCTCGCACTAATATAGAAATAGCCGCACCTACTACGAAACTTAAGCCCAAGACTAAATAGGGTTCGGCTGGTACAATGATCGCAACGCTTAACATAGCGATCGCTAGCATCAACATTACTAACTCTACAAACCGAGGCGGGTTGTATTGACTAGCTAAAATGAAGCTGTTTAACCAAAATTGACAAAATCTCATAAACAGTTATGAGTGCTGTTAGCGGTAGCGCGGCGTTTAGCCGGTTGTGAGTTGTGAGTGAACAGTAATTACTACAGCTTTTTGTAACTGAGTCAGGAATGTTAAATCAGTTATCACTCACTGTTCACTGTTCACTGTTCACTGAGAATGATTACCGGACACCTGTCTTCATTTGACCTGTACCATTTTTTTGCGTAGTATCATCTGGTAGTTCTACACCAAAGACACGCGCAAAAGCTTTTTCAACTTTGTAGCCGGAATCAATTGATTCTAGGGGGTCTTTCCGCAGACGGTGACGCAGACATAAGGTAATGACGCGGTGAATATCATCAATTGTAACTTCTGTGCGACCTTCAAAAGCTGCTAAGGCTTTGGCGGCTCGGTTAGTAACGATATCACCCCGCAAGCCGTCTACATCTAATTCTGAACAAACTTCAGAAATTTTCACCCTTGAGTCATAGTCAAGTTTGACTTCTGGTAATAGCTTTTGAGCGTTGACGATTTTTTGTTGCAGTGCTTCTTGCTCAGTTTGATGATGCTCTAGAAATACTGGGGGATTTTGGTCAAATTCTGACCTTTGTTCTACGATTTGCACCCGCAAAGCTGGTTCTTTGACGGTGTGAATTTCGGCGTGCATTCCGAAGCGGTCAAGTAGTTGGGGACGTAGTTCACCTTCTTCTGGATTACCAGAACCTACCAAGACAAATCTTGCTGGGTGACGAATAGAAATACCTTCCCGTTCTACGGTGTTCCAGCCACTAGCAGCAGAGTCAAGGAGTACGTCTACTAGGTGGTCATCTAGCAAGTTGACCTCATCCACGTATAGAATACCCCGGTTAGCTTTAGCTAGCAGTCCTGGTTCAAAGGCTTTGACACCTTCAGATAAAGCTTTTTCGATGTCAATAGTACCGCAAACCCGGTCTTCTGTAGCTCCTAGGGGTAAGTCTACCATTTGAACTTTTTTCAGTTCTATAGGAATTTCGACTCCTTGGCCTGTCCTTTGGCGGACTTCATCGCTCATCAGGTCGGGGTCGCTGGGGTCACTATTGAAAGGATCATTGACAACGACGGGGATTTCTGGTAGGAGGTCAGCCAGCGCACGGATAGTTGTGGTTTTACCTGTGCCGCGATCGCCCATAATCATTACACCACCGATTTTGGGATCAATCACGTTCAACAGCAGAGCCAGTTTCATTTCTTCCTGGCCTACAATTGCCGTAAATGGAAATACCACGCGACGCACACTTGCCGTGGATTGAGCAGTTGGAGTCACTAAATTACCTTAACAATATTTTTCTTATTACAGTTCTTTATTGTGCCACAGTTGGGGGTTGGGCGGAGATTAAATCAATTCGCAATACCGCAAGCGGAAGGCTAACGCCAACGCAATTCGCCCCCTTTCACTTTTGGGATGGGCTTCTAGCCCCTCCTGTGCGGTCTGTCTGTCCTACACTACAAGAGAATTTTAATGTAACATTTTAGCTGTGTCAGTCCAATAGAGTGCGTTAACGAAGTAACGCACCGAACCAATCATTAGGTGCTACGACAGATATTGATTCGGTATGAACAATGAGTATTTCCAATAAACTAGTGATAAGCCTATGTCATTACAGCTGAAAATAGACTACCCAGCAACACTTCCTGATGCCTTACAAAAGACACGAGAACAGTTTGAACAAGAAGCGAAATGGGCAATGGCGGTAAAACTCTTTGAAATGAAACGTCTATCTTCAGGTATGGCGGCTGAATTAGTAGGCACTGATAGAGTTTCTTTTTTACTCAATTTACATCATTATGGTGTATCGATGATTGATTTAACAGAAGATGAACTGCTGACTGATTTAGAGAATGCCTAAAACTGAGAAAATAGTTATTAATACTGCTCCCTTAATCAGTATAGTAGCGGCACTTGGTGATTTAGAGGTATTGCGATCGCTGTACGCTCAAGTATTAGTTCCTTTTGAAGTTTGCCAAGAAATAATAGCAGGAGGTACAAGTGGGTTTGCAGTACCAGAATTTGAAACTCGCTATCTGAGAACCAAAGTGCGATCGCCTTGTTGATTATTATATAAAACTCGATCTCCACACATGGTCAATGGTTTTAAGGTACAGGCTATCATACATAGGAAGTGCGATCGCCTCCGGCGGGCGGTTACGCCATCGCGCTGATCTCACTGTTAAAACATCCGCCGGCGTTGACGCTTCTTTTCAAGTTGGGGTCTTCTTAAAGGTACTACCTCGGCTTCGCTACTTTCCCTGGCTACCCGAATTAGCAAGGCTGAACCTATCAAGCTAGCAATCATAGAATTACCACCATAGCTAAACATCGGTAGGGGTAAGCCTGTTGTTGGTAATGCACCTGTTGTCACAGCAATATGGAGCAGTGATTGTCCTACCATGATAGTGGTGATACCAATTGCTACCAATCGGTATATAGGGTTTTTCGCCTTCAGTGCCACAATTAACCCTAGGGTGGCAAATGCAGCTAACATAAGCAACAGTAAAATACTGCCAACAAAGCCAAACTCTTCCGAAAATATAGCAAAAATAAAATCTGTGTCTTGAATTGGTAAATGAAACCGCTTTTGTTGGGACATCCCAAACCCTAAACCCCAAGTTTTGCCAGAACCTACGGCTAAGAGACTCTGTACTAACTGATAGCCATCTCCTGTTGCATCCGCCCACGGATTCAGGAATGACATCACCCGCTTGCGTTGATATTCTTTAATACTGATACTGAGTAACCCTAACGAAAATCCTCCTATTGCTGTTCCTCCTAAATATTTGTAAGGTAAGCCACCTGCTAGAGCAATCATCCAGATAGTCATACCGCAAAGTGAGGCTGTACTTAAGTTAGGCTGGGCGAGGATTCCTAAAATTACTAAGCCAAAAATACCCAGCCAAGTTAAACGCACCCGCCAAGTTAGTCTTTCCCATTGACCGAATAATCGCGCACTTTGCAGGACTAAAAAGGGTTTAATTAATTCTGATGGTTGTATGGGAATCGGCCCAATGGCTATCCAACGGGCTGCATCAAAGGCTTTTTTACCAAATCCTGGAATGAGGGTTACAAAAATTAAGGCTAAAAATATTCCTAGTAACCAATGGGATACGCCGAGAATTTTCTGCAAGGGTTGATTCACAATGATGTTGAATCCAATCAGGGCTGCGAAAACCCAAATAATTTGTCGTTTAAAGTAAAATAAGCCATCGCCTTGACGAACATCAGCTACTACATAGGAGGCTGAAAACAGGATAATCAAGCCGATAAATAGCCAAGTAAATGTTAACCAGCGTAACAACCGCGCTTCTAATGCCCAGCTGGAGACGGAATCATCAAAAATTGGAATTAGGCTGCGTAGATTCACGATGCAGTACAGGTAAAAGTTAGGAATTAGATGATTACCACAGTCATCTTACCCCACCCCTTAATCCCCTTCCCGCAGGCAGGGAGGGGAGACTAAGCGTAGCTTTGGCGGGGTGGGGTTCTTCGGGTTGAATGAGTAATCAAGCAGAAAGAATATTAAAGGTGAGGAATTACACTTATAACTTATAACTCAAAATTCATTATGTGATGCACTGCTGCGATCGCGCCATTGGTGTAACTTGGTATGGATTGACTGTTGTTTACTGTATCTAGGATTTTTTTCACAGTAAAGAGTGCATCTGGTATATTTTGCACCTGGTTAATTTTGCTAGCTCTTTTGAGTTGGCGATCGTACAGTCTTGGTAGTGCTAATGCTACCAAAGGTACACCCACAGATACACATTCGTAAACAGTGTTGTACCCCGCACCACCTACAACTACATCAGCTACGGCTAAACATTCTATCCCTGGATGGTGAGATACCCATAAAGTCTTGAGTTCATCTTCAGGGCAATGAGGCGATAAAATTCTCACAGCAGATTCAGGAAAAGCCTCATGTAGTCGTCGGGTAAGTTGACTAAATAAAGGTAACTCTGAGGCTTGCCCAGCTGCACATACTAGGATAATTTGACGATCATTATCAACTTTGAGAATACGCGATCGCACAATTTTTTGAGCCAGTAATTCCTCCGCATTGCGAATTAACCACGGTGCGGTATGTATAACACGAGGTAAGTCGGACAAAGGTAAATCTGTTCCTTCCCCTGGTACAATCACGGCATCGAAATTATTAGTTACAAATGATCGCAAATCTTTAACTTGCACATAACGAGGGTTGATATCTCGATGAATTAAAATTCGGGGTATAGCCTGTAATTGCGGTAATATATTAGCCAACTCACCCCCCAACCCTCTGGGAAAGGTATCAACAATTAAGCAATCATATTCAGTATTTAATAAAATTTCTCGTACTTGCAGACAAGTTGCAGCAAAATCAGCACTATCAGGAATCCAATGTAATAAGCACCCTTCATCACTGATCTGTTTTGCATAAGGACTATTTGTCATAATCTTCACTTTTCTTTGGTTAGCTGCAATTCTCCCCAAAGACAAAGCACGAGTTATATGTCCCCAACCGCCACCAAGGGCGTAAATTAACCAAGTTTTAGTCAATATTCAATACTTCAAATACTCTTGTTGTCGGATTTTGAATTAACTTGCTCCCATATTGCTTTCAAAATCACTATCTCGTTCGCTTTCTAAACTCATAGCGTCAGCTTCTGTAAAGTCTACGTTACCAGTTTCCGGGTCATAGGAATAGCGATCGCGGTTAGAGTAATAGTCACTACCCCAAGAGCTAGACCGATAGTTTCCATAATTAGAGTAATAGGCGTAGTCTTCTTCGTAAGATTGGTTACAGTAAGCACAATCAATGGTGTCAGTACGTCCACAGCGACGTTTGAATAGGAAGCCGATCATGCGATCGCACACTGCGCCAGTTGTAGCTATAAAATTGATCATAATTTCACAGTTGCCGATTTGGATGCGATCGCCATCTGTGAGGCTACCCGTTGTTAACGGTAAACCATTAATTTGCATCCCATTGCTGGTATTCTGGTCAATAATAACTAATTCTTGATTTTGCCAATTAATCAAGGCATGATAACCTGCAACTAGATCATCTTGAATTGTGGCTCTAGAAACTCTTTGCTCATCAACTTCTTGTGGCATGGCTGCAAATTCTTTACCAATTGCCACTGGTATCTGTAATAATGGTTCGCGGCGATCGCCTGTATTGGGATCTACCCAAGTTAATTTAATTTGCAAAGCCTATCAACCTCCTGTTAAATTCACAGCATAAGCTAAAGCCGCTTGTTGTTCACGGGTGAGTGCATCTAATCCAAAGCAAGTAAATGCTAAGGGAGATATATTTGATTTAGTTGAAAAAACTGTATTTCCAGAGGTATTTCTTAATGATATTTTGCCCTCTTTAATTCTTACTTGATAAACTAATTTTTGATCTGGCGTGGAAATGTCTAATCCAGTTTTATTGGTTTTAATTTGATAAATTTTTTTCTTGTTAACATCCTCTAATTGATAATTGCTATCACTGTTGCGTTTAAGAATATATACAGATTGCTTTTCTGGGTTCTCTATTGTCCAGTACCCATGAGATGTTAATACATATCCCAAAACTTTATCCTGAATATTTTTAATTTTAATTTTCCCAGCTTCATCTGTTTTGATTCTGGCTATTTCTTGTTCATTAGCATTAACTAATTTTGCACCATCTGGAAGTTGTTTGAGAGAAAATAAATCTGAACCTCCTTCAGTTTTAAACTTGATTTTATCTGTGCGATCATTAATTTTAAGTACAGTTGTTTCTGTCGGTTGATTATTTGTGCTAAGTGCGCTATGTGTTGCTTGATTAGCTTGATTACTACTACAACTAAAAATAGATGTTAGTAACAAACCAGAAATTAAAAAATTTAAGAATATTTTTTGCATATCTTTTATTTAGAAAGTGTTTTAGCTAAATTAAGTACCTGATAAATGCTCAAAAACATTGATGCAATTGTTTGATAAACTTTATCTTGACTTTCTGCAAACTGTGGTTCAATTCTGACCCCAAGATACATAACTTTATCTGTAACTCTTAGTCTTTTTAAAGTTGATGATGGGGGTAGCTTTACTGCATTAATCACATCATTTTTCAAAATTTTAACTGCCCCATACCGACGCAAAGGATAGGTTAAACTTAAACTTGCTTCTAAACCAATAGACTTAGTTTTTGATTTATACTTACTCTTGCCACTACTACCACGTTTCCAGCCATATTGTTTTTTCAATAGCTCAGTAGTAGTTAATAAAAATTGACTATTATCTAAAAAACTTCCTTGGATTTTCAACCATTCATTTTGGTAAATATCTATTTTCCATCCCGATTTGTATGGGTGTGGTATCGTACCTGTTTTATTCTCCTTAATTTCGCCTTTATTAAAATCTAACTTTATAGAAATTAAAGCTGTTTCATTCACGTCCCTAGCCAGCATTTCTAAAATTTTTTTACTTACATCATATCGATTATTACTAATATTTAACTTTTTGAATTTAAACATCATAACCAAGGCATAAATCCAGCCGCCCATTAACCCAACACAGCCCAAAAGTAGCAAAATAATAACTACACTAAGGAATCCTATTCCTGGACTTAATGTAGATAACATTATCATCAATATACTGAAACTTAATACCCCTAAAAAATAATAAAGTGCTTTTTTGCCATATTTATTTTGTTTCAATTCTGCGAGTTGATCAAGTGCTGCCAAATCATCTAAATCAGTTTTAATAACACTAATTGGTGCTGTTTCTTGATAAATTAGCTGCTTACGAAATTTTTGTAATTCAATAGGCATATTATCTAAATTCCCTCAACTCAATTTTTTAGCTATGTTTTTGGCTTTTATATAGTTTTATTAATTTTTTTGAATACTAAGTTTTGTTTAAATATATTTAGACAAAACTAATACAAATCGCCGCTAGTATATCAAACAAAAAAAATAGTGTCAACGAAATTAAACATTTATGAATAAGTCAAAAATAGCTTACATTTCCTTTGATACTGTACCCGCACCAAAGGGGGCTGCTATCCATATTGAGGCTTTTTCTGTGGCCTTAGCAGCAGCTTTCAGTCATATACATTTATTAACGGTTTCTCCGACAACAGATTTGATTGATTCTGTACAAATTCATGCACAAGTTATGCAAACAATGTTGCCAGCTTTGGGTGAGAATTTAATTCAGCGAATTTTGTACTTTCGTCGTATATTAAGAGTATGGTTGCAAGGAAAGCAATTTGATACTATTCATATTCGGTCAATTTATGAAGGTTTGGTTATTGCAATTAACAAAAATCTATATTGCGACAAGTTGATATTTGAAGTGAATGGATTACCTTCTATAGAGCTAAAATATCGCTATCCTGCTATTGTTGATGATCAAGAACTTTTACATAAGTTGTATTCTCAAGAGCAAATTTGCTTCTCAGTCGCAGATTTAATCGTCACCCCTAGCGCAGTCACCGCTAAATACTTACAACAACAGAGGAACATCCCAGCAGATAAAATCCGAGTAATTCCTAATGGTGTAGATTTAGAGGTATTTACTTATCGTTTAACTGAGAATGCAAATGATTTACCCTTGCAGATGTTATATTTTGGGACACTTTCTCCCTGGCAAGGTGTGAGTTTAGCTATTGAGGCGTTAGGGCTAATAAATCGAGATTTTCCTGCTTATTTAACCGTAATTGGACAAGCCAGAGAATATCAAATTAAAGCTTTAACACAACTAGCATTAAAGTTAGGTATAGCGGATAAATTAACTATCCTAGAACCAATGTCACAAAAAGATTTGGTGACAAAAATTCATGCCTCAGATATGATTTTATCTCCTCTCACAGCCAACGATCGCAATTTAGTCCAAGGTTGTTGTCCTCTGAAGATTCTAGAGGGAATGGCAACGGGAACGCCTGTAATTGCCAGTGATTTGCCAGTAGTACAGGAATTAGGAGAAGATGGGGTTCATTTTTTATTAGTCAAGCCAGGTTCAGCCAAGGCGATTAAAGATGCGGCGTTACGGTTACATCATGAGAAAGAATTAGCCACACAACTAGCAGTCAACGCCCGTCAGCGAATTGAAAATTACTATACATGGCAACAGGCTGGTGATGCTTTAGTGAAAGCCTATCAAGAATTAGGCATTAAGCGGTCAATCACCGTTTGAAGTTGCTGTTTTTCTTGAGTGATAGAATGTGTAGTTAAAATGCGATCGCGTGCTGCTTGCTGAACTCTATTTTTTTCCTCTAATGGCATTGCTAAACATTCCAGCACAGCCTCGCCCAACTTGTGCAACTGAGAACGAGACAGTAAAAATCCGTTTTCCCCATGCGAGATAATTTCTGGAATCCCACCCGCATCACTAGCAATACAGCAACAACCGCAAGCCATAGCCTCTAACAACGCATTGGGCATTCCTTCCCACAGTGAAGGCTGAAGATAAACATCACACAACCGCAGATAGGCAGCTACTGTTTCCGGATTAGATAAATGTCCAGTGACAATCACTCGTTGAGCATTTTCTGGCTGATGACTTGCATACAATTGCAGTACAGATTCTTGAGCATCTCTAATTTCACCAATAATTAGTAGACAAGCCGGACGTTGTTTGCGAACGGTAGTTAAGGCATTCAATAAAAACTGCTGCCCTTTCTTTTCCCTCAATTCCCCACAAAACCCCAGTACGACTTCATTAGGGGTAATTCCCAAACTATTCCGAAGATTACCGTTCCCTGTAAACACCTCTTCCTTTGTGGTTGTGGGGTTCTGTGAACTCTCATTCCAGGGAGAAAATATTTCTGTATCAACAGTATTTTTCAACACCAACACATCATCACGCCCACTCAATAGCTGAATCTTCCGCGCCATATCAGCACTTACAGCCGTGATTACATTGGCATTTTCCAGCGTCCACTGCAAACGAGCAAAATCTCCAGGTGGAAACATTTGTCTGTCAATATCATTACCCCGCGCACTAACAGTGCTGACTAGTCCCTGAAGTCTGGCAAACCAAGTGGCTATAAAACCACTAGGAAAAAGATAATGCCCCCATACAGCATCATAATTACGCGTTTGATGTAACCATTCTAGGAAATTTAATGTATGAGGCATAGTCATATCCCAATGCCGATATAACCCTATGCGATAAACACGAGGCTTAATCTCTAAAGATTCTGGTGGCAAAACTTCACCCGGTTGTAAGTAACGACTCCAGGTAATAACATCAACTTCTATACCTAGTTGACACAGTATTCCAACCAGTCGTGTGGCACTACTAGCCAAGCCTCCAAGGTCTGGTGTATATCTTTCTGTAATTATCAATAGTCTATTCATATTAGGGACAAGTAATCTCTTAAACAGTAGTCTCAATATGAGTGTAGAATAATTTTTTAACCTACTTTTAAGAAAATGACTATTAGCTGCCTATATTAAACTTGATAATTAATGTCAGTTCTGGTTAAGAAAATTTATTCCGCGTTGGTTAACTGAAACAACGCAAACACATTGACATATCGCAGAATCAAGCAACGGTACAATCAAGGTTTCATCTTATCCCAAACTCAGGTTAATTAAGATATTTATCCCACAAAAATCAGCGATTTATCTTCGTGAACGACATAGCTACTTATAAATAAGGGAATTTCAATACAGAACTCTGTCCCTTTACCAATTTCTGATGAGCATCTTAGTTTTCCCTTGTGCTTTTCAACAACAATCTGATAACTGATTGACAAGCCTAATCCTGTACCTTTACCTACAGGCTTCGTTGTGAAAAACGGATCAAACAGTCGTTCCTTAATTGCTTCTGTGATTCCTGAACCATTATCAGCAATTCTAATGGCCACACAATTTGTTTCTAAGATTTCTGTCGTAATTGTAATTTGACTGTGACTAGCACATCTTTCTATAATAGAACGTTCACTGTAGCAAACATCTAAGGCATCAATTGCATTACTGATAATATTCATGAAAACTTGATTTAGCTGCCCAGGATAGCACTCTATTAAAGGTAAAATACCGTAATTTTTGACTATTTCTATCCTGGGATGATCAGCTTTTTCCTTGAACCTATTTTGCAAAATTAATAAGGTACTATCAATTCCTTGGTGAATATCAACCTTTTTGATATCTGCCTCATCAAGACGAGAAAAATTTCTGAGAGATAAGACAATCTCCGTGATACGTTCAGTTCCTACCTCCATAGAGTTTAATATTTTTGGTAAATCATCAAGTAGGAAATCTAAATCAATTAATCTAATATAATCTTGAATTTCTGGATCAGGATTGTTATGGAACTTCTGATAAAAATTTACAAGCTGCATCAGATCATTGATATATTCCCTAATATACTTTAAGTTCCCGTAGATAAAGTTAACTGGATTATTAATTTCGTGCGCTACACCAGCGACTAACTGCCCTAAACTAGACATTTTTTCGGCTTGAATTAATTGGGCTTGAGTTTGCTTTAGCTCTTTTAGAGATTTTTGTAATTCCTTAGCTTGTCTTTGAGCAATTTGAGTTAAATTATCCTTAATTTGCAGCGCACTCCGTAACTGTGCGCGTTGCTGAGTAAGTTCTGCTGTTAACTTTTCAGTATCAGCTAGAGAAGTATTCTTGGCTTGTAATAGAAATAGAAAATCAGCAATTGGATCGTGAATTGCAAAATCTTTTAGTTTAATGCCAAGAGGAGGAAGACTGGCTGTATCAGTAATCCAAGGAGAACCTAGAAAGAATATGACATCGTGTTCGTTATGATACATTATTTGTCCCTTCAGGAGCATTCCATTCTGAATAAACTCCAAAATGAAAAGAGAACGGGATTTTTTGTGAATATTATCGAAATCAACTGGAATATTAGGACGATTAATCCGGAAATGTTGCTCAATCTGACTACCAATCAGTGGTTCAGAACTGATGCGTTCTAGAACATCACCAGCCTGTAAAATTTCTCGCTTCTGGTTAAAAACAAAGTGGAATGGAAAAGCTTGAGCAAAAAGTTCTGGTGAGAGACTTAAGTAAGGAGTAGCCATTCATATATTGCTCAGTTTGGTTTATATTTCACTAAAAATTCATCATGTTCAGCACCATCATCTCGACTCTGAGTTTGGGTAATATCTACTTCTGTATCAAACCGCGTTCCTAATCCCTTAACTAAACCAAGAATCATAGGAGCTAGTCCTTCTCTGTCAGATCGATAGTGTAGATTTAAAGTAGTTTCTTCCATATCACTACACTCAAATGATGGGGGTTGCAATTTAGGAAAACTAACACCCACACGAGCATGAAGATTATCCAGATTTTCTAAAAACTCAGGTAGTGTATCCCCACTCATATCCATCATTTCCCCATAGCCTTCCTCAGATGTGTATTTCACCCAAAATTCTCCAAAAGCTTGCATAATCTCTGATGGAGATAAATTGAGAACAACACTAGCAGCTTTTACTAGCTTGTGGGTAAGGTCATCGGGGTAGCCTTCCATGCTAATGAAAACGTCTACATCTACCTCAGCTTTCTGCTTAATTTCTTTCCATATCTTTTCACCGAAGTGACTACACACCATATCTTGAATTGCCTTGTTCACTAATCCATACATAGAAGCCCCCTCTAAAAGCTGTATTTAGCTAATACTTAGTGCTGTTGTCATTACCCACAAAATTTGTTGAACTAAACTAGTTGTTTTCCATTAAAGCTTGACTTGATTTAACGTTTACCCAATTGTATGCGTATATACGCAATGGTTAGAGTATGCCCCCTGAAAGACTAATAAGTGCTATTAAAGTAGTGGGCAGTAAGCTTGTGTTAAACAAAAATTACGAGCCTTGAGCCTCAATGCCCCTTTTTGATACTTGGTAATGTGCTAATAAGTTCATCAGGGCTGACTAAATTTTAATGCTACAAGTTGCTATCTCGGCATCAGTGTTTACACCCTTTCTATTCATCTATAGTTATGAATTAAGAAGAAGTAATGAGTCAGGAAAGAAACTATATTGAGAGTATTTAGAGATTTGACGCTGAATTCCATTGAAAAATTGAACACGAGCATCCATTGCTTCTACAATAGCTAGCTTAACTTTAATATCCTCCTCACTCATGGCAACGATATGAGGCTCAATGACTGCTGCTAGTTTTGCCGCATGACTATCATCTACATCAATATGGACTTCAAAAAAAATGAGCGATTCTTTCGGGAAAGGAGCAGATCCTACAATTCCCGTATATAGTTGCGTGTACAGAGAACTAACAATCCCTTCGGAAGCATAACAGACTGCACCTAATGCAGCTAAGTAGCCATACTGATGTGGGATTCTCAAGTAAGTTTCTATTAAAGCCAAAGTTTCCGGTGCAGTTGGTAGTGCAGCTAGAGTTTTGTCATCAATTCCTAGTGCGCGGGTAAATCGACGAAATAATTCTGGGTGAGACTGATTTACATCTCCTTGTCCCATTTCGTCAAATAAGTTTTCTAGGATAACCAACTGAGCGGCTTCATCTTGGCAACAAGATAAGATACTGGCCAGAATGCGATTAAATTCCTTAGAAAATTTGTACATTTGAACAGCTAGTATCTGCACGTCTTGGAGGCACAAATTACTAGTACGACAGCGAATTAAGAATTCATGGTTCCATAGCGAATGATTAACCGTAATTTCACGGAAAGAGTTTTTTACTAAAGATGACATAATGCTTTATTTTGATACTTGTATTGCTAGATGTAGGGGTAGGTCAAGTAAAGGGCTAAAAAATGATTCATCTAATGCAATATGCTCTGGGGTAACACGTAATTCCTTGATGACTGGCATGGTATTGAAGCCTGCAACGTTAAGGGAATTAAAGTAATCCTCAAGAGTTTTATGAATCAATTGCACATTTAACCAAGAACCATCTCGTTTCCAAATACGTCCGGGAAATTGCTGATCTCGCTTGCTGAAGTAGCCATTACCATCAACTTGAAAATAGAAAGGATATGTGGCTTCCCGCATATAGGGAAAGGATGGATGAGGAACGCTAAATATGAACCGACCACCAGGACGAAGAATGCGTGCAACTTCTGCCATACATTCCTGGGTTTGAGCAATAGTCAAATAATTAAATAGGAAAACAGCAACAACTAAGTCCATTTCACCGTTACCAAACTGCTTAAGGTTGGTAGAACAACCGATTTCGTAGTTAATACCTAGAGGATTTTGTATTTCTTGCAGGCGTGCTGCTTCAATCATCCCTTGAGAAATGTCTATTCCATAGACTTGTGCAGCGCCACGCCGAGATAATTCTCTAGTGCAGTAACCTTCACCGCAGCCAAGGTCTAGTACCTGCATTTGATTAATTGGTTCGCAAAGCTCTAATACAAAAGGGCGTGCTGTGAAGTCTGAGAGAGAAATAGGTTGTTCTCTAATCCAATGAGAGGCGGTGTTATTGTATAACTCTCTCGTGGATATTTCATTATTTAGGATTTTCATTTTTGAACATTTTTATTTTAGCTATTTACACAACACTGGGTGCTTAATTTCAGGGTATTTATGTTTTATCATGGTCTAATTTTATTTTTAATGTTGATATTGCTGATTTTTGATTACTTGATTTTTAGAAAACCCAGAATATGGATATTTTCAAGGTTTAAATATTGAAAAGTATTGGCAGCAATGCCTTGCTTATTATTTTCTTTAAAAACCTAATCTAATTTAAATTTAACTTTATGAATTTTTATCTCTTTAATTATATTGTTGGCTTCATATAATATTTTCTATTTCTAAATAGAAAATATTAAACTTTGCTCTTTATCTATAATTTAAAATCTGGTGCAGTCTTTTCTTTTTCTATCAAGATTATGGCAATCTAAAAACAGTATATTTTACGAAGTTAAATAATGAAGAATTTTGGTAGTTTTTAATGAGAGGATTCGTTTGAAAAACGAAATAGCAGTAAGAATACAAGTTATTGAAATAGTTTGATAAAAATAAATGATGCAAGGACTATTAACTGAATCATTGCTACAAGCTCAGTCAGAATATGAACGGGCGATCGCATTTTCCGAGTTGGGCGATCGCCTCTTCGATGAACTGGCTGATAAAATGGCGACAAGGCGAGATTACCGACTGCTGTTTGAACACACATTGCCGCTTGAATTATTCCAACAAATTCAATTTGCTGCCGCAGCTTATATTTCAGCTTGTCTAAATAGTCCCATCATTCTTTCTGAAGCGGAAATGCTGCAAAGGCTATTAGACGCTAGAAACAATCTGCCCAACTATATGGGTACTGGTCTGTTAATGCCCAAGAAAGAACACACTCTAGCTTTTAACTTGTTTCAAAAGAGTGTAGCTGAGGCTTTTTACACTCTAGGAGGAAATGACCTGATTGATGCAGTAGATTTACCAGTAAATCTACGCATGGTTTATGGACAGACTGATGCGGAGAAACTGCGTTTGCCCTTTACTAGTTCTAAGTGCCATAGCGACGTGTGGGCAGGTGTTCCAGCAGATGCTACTGTAGTTGTTTTACCGCTATTTGGCGACATTGAGAATATCACCATTGAAGCAGGTGAAATGCCACGGGAAATGGAACTACAGGCGATGCGCGTGATGTCGGACTTTGATGAAGGGCGAGATATTCCGATGGTTGTTTCTTACCAGGAAGCAGAACTACAGCACGGTACTATGTATTTCAATGATGCTCGTGGATTGCACCAGACAGTGAGAAGAAAATCCGCAGGTTTGAGGATTTCCGTTGATTTTCGCTTCCGCAGAAAATTTAATGAAGCTTATCGGGCGATGGTTGCACCCAATGTTGGGGGTGTAGAAGAAGATATGAGTGTGCCTTATCAAGATTGGCTAAAGGTTGGTCACGACACTCTCATCGTCTTTGATGAAACTGTTGAGCAGGCGAAAGCGAAGCGCAATGTTGGATCTCCTGTCCCTCTTTATACTAGGGGATATCGCCTTGTAAAGATGTTCGACTTTTAACTTGTAAAATTTTATCAGCAAGAAAAATAAAGAGGTCTAATTAGACCTCTTTGACAACTTCTTCTTATAATAAATTTTAAAACTATAGCAATTACAGCAAACCCGCATTAGAACCTTGCTTACCAGTGGCGAGTTCCACTTTAACGATTTTGCCACCCATTTTTTGAATGCGTTGCTGTTCAGAGAACCAGTTTTCGTAAGGAACAAGCTTAGTAAAGTAGGTGTTTTGTAGTTCGCGTTGGGTACGAATCCGAGTTTGGCTGGGAACGCAAGCTGTAATTTTAAATAAGCGAGCCATATCTTGATTCTCCTGTGGTGAGTATGAAAACTTTTTTATTTCAAAAATGGGATTATGAATTTTACCCAGATTTCTAATTAATCTTTCAAAGGCTGGAAATCAAACATCAATACTAGACAGCTAACACTCATAACTCATATGTTAGTTAGATAAGCCTCTAGATGTTCTAGCACTCATGGTTGATTTCCAGACCTTAATATAAGCGCACTTAATGACTTAAGTGCAATCTAACTCTTAGCTCAAGCCAGAGGAGATGTAGTCGAAGTAAACGCCCATTTCTTTGCCAGCGTCAGGACCAACCAAGCTAGCCGTCACTTCTTTAATTGATTGGATAGCTTGAACGGTAGCTCCAACGGGTACACCCAAGGAGTTGTAGGTTTCTTTCAAACCGTTGAGTACGCGCTCATCCAAGATGGAAGGATCGCCAGCTAGCATAGCGTAGGTAGCGTAGCGTAGGTAGTAATCTAAGTCGCGGATACAAGCAGCGTAGCGACGGGTGGTGTACATATTACCACCGGGACGGGTGATATCAGAGTACAACAAAGATTTAGCTACAGCTTCTTTAACAATTGCAGCTGCGTTTGCGCTGATGGTGGTAGCAGCACGTACACGCAGTTCGCCAGTAGCGAAGTAGCCTTTGAGTTTTTCTAAAGCTGAGGTGTCAAGGTACTTACCTTGAACGTCAGAGGAGTTAATTACAGAGGTAATTGCGTCTTGCATGTTGTTATTTCCTTATTTCCAACCTTATTGCAATAGATTTCAGTTTTGTGCTTTGGAAACGGTTTCCAACTACTGCATTGCACCAACAACGTAGTCAAAGTAAGCACCAGCTTCGCCAGCGTCTTCAGCAGACAACAAGCCAGCAGCTACGCTCTTCATAGCGGCAACACCACCAGCAACTGCATCGATGGGTGTACCGAGGGATTTGTACATTTCACGTACACCAACGATACCGATTTCTTCGATGGGGGTAACGTCACCAGCAACGATTCCGTAGGTAACGAGGCGGAGGTAATAGTCTAGGTCACGCAGACAGGTAGCTGTCATTTCTTGACCGTAAGCGTTACCACCAGGGGAAACAACATCAGGACGCTTTTGGAAAAGTTGGTCGCCAGCTTGCTTAACGATACGCTCGCGGTTTTCGGTCAATACTTGAGCGATGCGGAGGCGTTGTGCGCCACCAGCAACGAAGCTCTTGATCCGACTTAGTTCGCCAGGGCTGAGGTAGCGGGCTTCTGCGTCAGCATTCACGATGGACTTCGTGACGATACTCATTAATGGATTCCTCCAGTACGAAATAAAACCAGAATTTGATTAAACTGGTGCGACTTTAAAGTTGGTCGGGCTGAGATTTTACTCTCATCCTACAGACACAGCAGTTAAATGAGTAACTGCTTCTGTCTTTAGATTACGAGGTTGCTTGAGTTAATACAACTACACAAGCTTGAAAACTCAACTACCTTACGCAAAATATTCTCCGGCATTCTGTTGAGCATTTATTGCTACTCTTAACAGTTTGTAATATTTATTTTCAGATTTGCCGCGATCGCCACAGTTATTACAAGCCAATACAAGATTAGGGGCTGGGTATTAGGATTGGGGACTGGGGAAAAATTTCCCCAGTCCCCAATCCCTAGGACTCAGTCCCTGAGAAGTTAGCGAACTTGCACACTACCGAGCTAGTTATGCTGAGACTCGTGAGTATGGAACTACATCTTCACCAAAGTAGCCGCTATATTCTGCGCTATTCACAATCGCTGCGACAGCAGCACGCACACCACTATCAGCCAATAGGTTGTTATATTGGCTAATTTCGTCTTGGCTAGCTGGCGCACGTCCCAACAGGTGGCGGAACAGAAGTTCCACGACCTTAGCAGAAGGATAAGGCGTACAGAAACGTTGACAATAGATATCAGAACTAGCTAGTTCTTGCACAAACTCGCGCACGGAAATTTCACCGTTGCTGAGTTTACTTTCCAGGTCAGAACGACGTAAATACTCAGGAACTTCGCTGCTATATACATCCATTACCTGAGCGTAAATAGCGTTGATGACTACTGGTGCTTGGGTTGTAGCATCGGTGAGACGGTGAATGCGAATGGGTTGGCGAGCCACTTCTAGAGATTGTCCGCCGCCATCGTTGGAAGAACGACTCAATTCCACAAAGGAGGGTTTAGCTTCAGCCGCTAAATCTGCGATCGCCTTTGCTAAAATTGGTGTCTTATCAGAGTCAATGCGCGATTTTACAGTCTTAAAGCTAGGTACAACCACATCATCGTTTTGCTTGGTGAGTTGGTTGTACAGTCTTTGGGTATTGGGGAAGTTCGCAGCTGGTAGGGTGGGGAAGCGACGATAAGGTACGGTATCTTCACCAAACACCTCACTATACTCCTGGCTATTCATTAACGCCGCAATAAAGGCGCGAATCCCTTGGGTAGCCAAAATCTGGTTATACTTGCGGATTTCTGCCTGATCAAGCGGTGCGCGTCCTAGGAAGTGCTTAGTTCCCAACTCAATCACTTTGGTGTTGGGGTAGGGTGTGTAGAATTCCTTCAAGTAGAGGTTAGAGTAACCCAAACCTTCAATAAATTCTTTAACGCTGATTTCGCCGTTACCCAACTTGCTTTCTAAAACTGTAAATTCGTTTTTAACAATGTAAGGTGCAATATCACGCTCGAAAATCTGGCGGTAAGCCGCATTAATCAAAATTTTGACTGCGACTTTATCAACAGTATTTGCTACTAGTTTGAAGACCTTAGTTTGTTCCCGTTGCTTGGTGACACCTTGGTTGATGCGGAGGTCTACTTCTGCTTCTGGACGTTTTTCGGTAACTGTAGCCAGTTCTACGAAGCGTGGTGTTGCTTGTTTTTCAACTTTTGCTCCGACATCTTCACGAATGCTACCGACACGCAATTGTCTTTGTGATACACCAGCAGGAGTTAGATAGCGTTCGTAAGGAACTGTATCTTCTCCAAAGGCTTCGCTATACTCTACGCTGTCTAGAATGGCATCAACTACAGCATAAAAGCCTTTTTTCGAGGCGATATCAAAGTATTTGTTAATTTCTTGACGACCGTAGGTAGGACGACCTAACAAGCGTCTATGAATGTACTCAATGGCTTTACAAACATAAAGCGATGTCCAGTACATTTTGCGGAATATATCCGACTTCGCCAAAGCACGGACAAACTCCCGTAGAGAAATTTCGCCGTTTTCCAGCTTAATTTCTTGTACTTTCAACCTTTGACCTTCGTAAAGGTCGCGTCCAAACACTTGCAGGTAAGTAGCTCTAATTACTGCTTGAGTAGAGCTTTCAGAGAACTTAACGCTTGCACCTTTAGCAGCCTTTTTACCAATTGTGCCAGGCAATTGATCTAACTTGAACACCTTCGCGCCCAGAGTACCAGGAGCGACACCTCTAGCACCAGGGTTGCTCAGTTGGTTATTAATCCCAGGTCCTTGGTGAATCAAGATCCGTCTTGTATCCTTACCAAAAGGTGCAGGACTGGTGCTGGGGTTGCGAGTTTCTTTCGGGAAAATCGCCCCAAACTGAATTTCCAAGGGGTCGTTACCAGAACCGTAAGGATGCTGGTCAGGTAGTGGCTGTTCGTAAGCCGCAAATGTTGTGATAAATTGAGGTACTTTGCGGAAAGGCGCACTGTAATTAAACAGGTCTTGTTGTGGCCCCCAGTTGCGACATTCTTGCGCTTCTTGACCCAGACCACGCAGGTAAGGTACTGTCTCTTCCCCAAAGTAGTCGCTGTACTCTTGAGAATCTACCAAAGCATCCACTAATGCTGATAGACCGCCGTTAGAAATAATCGAGAAGTATTTTTGTACTTCTTCACGGCTACTTGGCCCCCGTCCCAATATGTGACGGAAAGCTAGTTCAATAACGCGGCTGTTAATAAAAGGTTGGTAAAACTGTTTTTGGTAAAGGGGAGATTTGGTCAAGCGACGGACAAACTCTTTCATAGAGATGTCGCCGTTTTTCACTTTGGATTCTAAGTCAGAGATTGACAAGCTGTAAGCACGGGTAATATCGCGCTCAAAGATTTGCCGATAAGCTGCTTTGATGACCTCATTTTTTTCGCTAGTTGATAACCCAGTCTTCATGACAAACTTGGGTCTTTTTTCGGATGCGTTGAAGTAAATTTGAGGTAGTTGTAAACCTTGTTGGTCGCCAGAGGGCCGTTGACGGACTTTAGTAGAAGGTGTTGCGGCTTTGAACTCTGTCAACAACACATCCATGTACTGAGTCACAATATCTGTGGCTTCAGGATCTTTACGAAAGTAAGACAGCGATGCTGATCTAATTTCTTGCAAAGCTACTAAAGTCGCTTCCCCAGAACAGGCATTTTCAATAATTTCCCGCAAACCACGCGTATTCACAGCAATGATATTGGGGTCGCCAGCGACGATCGCGTAAGTAGCATAGCGCAAGAACCAGGATAAATCCCGTAAGCTCTTGGCCATGTTGCTGGGGCCGTAACGCGCAACGTTAATTGGTCTAAATCCTGCTGGGGTTGGGCCACTAGGAGATGTGTTGAATATGGAACGCAAATTTTCTAAGAAACCACCACGCGTTTCCACGTAGGTTACAGTCCCTAATTTCATTCCTTCTGCAACATTTTCACCACCACCAACAGCAGCACCAGCCATTGCTAGTTCTTGTTCCCTGGGCTTTTCTAAAAAAGCCATTGGCGAACCACCGACAAAAATCCGGTTAGCTGCGCGGGATACGATAATCTCAGAATTGTCTGTGAGGGTCTGGGCAATTTCTAACCGCTTTGCACCAGATGCAAAATAAGTTGCTAGTTCTTTTAGTTCCCCATTGCCCAAAAAGCGGTCTTGTTGCTCTGCTTGGGAAATGGTTGCTACAGCCAAGGTTTGATATAGTTGCGGGCGCGCAACTGAGCTTCCACCACTTGCCTTAACACTCATTGATTTGTAAAACTCCCATCATAATAATTTATGTGTTAAGTCTGGGTTGCTTGAGGCTTGACACATAGGTCTTTTCATGCGTTGTGATTACTGCTTACAAAATTGCCAGTAAAATTAACCCAGTCAGTTTTTAGATTAGAACGTTTTGCGTTTGCACTGTTGAATTATTAAGAAGTATGTAGATTTTTAGTCTCGATCCCTGTAGATCAATAAGTACATACTCTTTCTCTCCTGAGACAACATCTAATTTTTGTTACTTTTTTTAACGAAATCTCCCAAAATGTTCTCATTTGCCTTTGCTCTCTAATGGAGATTGGAACATAAAAATCTAGGAGTGGGCAATAGGGAGTAATGAGTACTGAGTTAGGGGTTAGTAGTCTTGCTCATTCCTCTCATATTCTTTTAACGTAAGTATTATCAGTAAACAAAGGCACACAATCACTAACATTGTATATGGCGGCTATTTCCACATCCAGATCAAACCCTCTTGCAATCAACTCTTTACCCGAACTGCATTGCTTCAAGTAGCCGAGTAAATCCCGTTGCAGAGTCTTGAATGCTGTTACCGCGATATAAGCTTCCGGTGATAAACTGCCAGCTAAATGACTAAGAATCGCTCCAGCACCAAGCAAATCCTCTAATGCAGGACGTAGGCTACCGTCTTCGCTCCACCTTTCTCCAGCTGGAATCACTGCAATCTTCTTCCCGTAGGTTTGAGCAAACTTCGCCACTGCTTCACAATTTCGTAAACAGCCAGCTAATGCTGGTGTAACTTCAGTTTTTAATGTGAGAAAAGAACCATTAGGCGAAGGTAAAACTAACCGAGTTCCAGCCGGAATCTCCAGTAGGGATTTGGGAGATAGAGAATAACCACTTGTTGTCCAACGTTGTCTATGACTTGCCAATTCTGCCTGTATTGACTTGGCATAATCTATAACTGATTCATCTTTACTGGCGTAGGGAAAAATGATTGCGTCGTTGTTAGTAGCGACTTCTACACAGGTAGAAAAAGAAAGAACATCAACTATCACAACCACATCACTGATAGGAGCAAGTTGAGCAACGCCTTGTGAACCCCATTCACAGCGTAAATCAAACTCAGACTGGTCGTAAATCATGAGAGCGATCGCCTAATAGCCCAAATATTATAAATCTCTGTGTCTCCGTGTCTATTATTAATATATCAACAGAGA
>NZ_JAYGGZ010000051.1:0-41670 GCF_034931465.1 Anabaena sp. UHCC 0399
CCCTAGGCTAATCGTGCTAGTCCCTTTGGTAATAGCGGTGATATCGCCATTTGTGTTGTAGGTGTAACTTTCAAAAGTCCCATCATCAAAAGTCTTGCGCGTCACCTTTCCCGTACTATCGTAGGTATATTGGAAAGTATCCCCACTGCGTTCTTTTGCTTGAGCTAAATTACCCGACAGATCGTAACTAAAAGTTTCAGAACTCCCATTGGCATAAATAATTCCACTTAACTCGCCGTAGGTGTTGTAGTTGTATTGAGTTACTTGTCCCTTCTGATCTGTGACTTTAGTCGGCGCATCTAAATTGCCAGTATATGTAAAGCTGACTGTTTGATTTAAAGGATCAGTCTGACTCAACAATCGCCCTTGGGCATCATAACTAAATTTGGAAATGCTATTTCCTGGTGCAGCGATTTGACTGAGATAGTCATTGGCATCGTAACTGAATTGAGTTAAGTTATCGAGTGCATCTTCTATGCTTTGAATTTGACCCGTACTAGTAAAGCGAATTTGCGTGGTAGCTCCAGTAGCATCAGTAATGTTAACAACGCCTGGAGAGATGTAACTATAAGTCACTGGACGAGAGGTCGTAGTCATAAGTAATTTAACGGCTATTTTTTCTGAAAATGGAATGAATTGAGTCATTATTACTCAATTTACACTGAAGAATTCCACTGTTGGCTGAAGATTTTTGGTTAATTTAATTGCATTTTCCCGTATTAACAACGAGAAGTAACTATAAAATAAGGGTTGTAGCCGCTTTCGCTAGAAAAAATAATTTATGTAAAAACACGTATAGAAAATCAAACTCTGATTACTAAAGCTTTGCTAAAAGTTGAGAAACTGTAACAATGATGATTGAAGCGTCATTAGTCAATCAGTTGACTAATAACTATGGACTATAGACTATGGATTATGGACTGTTGACTATGGACTCATGACTACTATTCGTCCTGCCAAAATTACTAAGGTATTACCAGACTCGATCGCAGCTGAAGTTGGCTTTGAAGTCGGTGATGCGATCGCAGCTATCAATGGTACACAGCCCCGTGATTTAATTGATTATAAATTTCTCTGCTCAGATGAATTTTTAGAATTAGAAGTTTTAGATGCTTCTGGCAAAACTCATTATATTGAAATTGAAAAGGACTACGACGAAGACCTGGGGTTAGAGTTTGAGACTGCGCTGTTTGATGGTCTGATTCAGTGCAATAACCGTTGTCCGTTTTGCTTTATCGATCAACAACCCCCTGGTAAACGTTCTAGCTTGTATTTCAAAGACGATGATTATCGTTTGAGCTTTTTATATGGTTCTTATCTCACCCTTACCAATTTACCGGAAAGGGAATGGCAACGCATTGAGCAGATGCGGTTGTCTCCTTTGTATGTTTCTGTTCATGCGACAGAACCAGACATCAGAATTAGACTACTGAAAAATCAGCGTGGGGGACAAATCTTAGAACAGTTGCGCTGGTTTCAACAAAGACGATTGCAAATTCATGCTCAAGTCGTCGTCTGTCCGGGAATAAATGATGGTCAACACCTGGAACAAACCCTACGGGATTTAGCGTCATTTTATACTGGTGAAGTTCCTACTGTAGCATCGGTGGCAGTCGTACCAGTAGGTTTGACAAGATTCCGTCCTGAACAAGACGAACTAGTACCTGTAACGCCAGAAAAAGCTCAAGAAGTGATTGCTCAAGTGCAATTACTGACAAGAGAATTTCGGCAAGCGTCTGGTTCTAATGTTGCTTGGTTAGCTGATGAATGGTTTTTGATTGCTGGTGCAGAATTACCCAGTGAATCTGAGTATGAAGAGTATCCACAAATTGATAATGGGGTGGGTTCAATTCGCTTATTTATTAAGCAATTTGAAACGGCGGCGGCGGAGTTATTACCCGAAAAAATCTCACCTACCAGAAAATTAACTTGGGTTGTTGGTAATGCAGTGGAAAAAGCCTTCCAACCAATTGTGCAACGCTTAAATAATGTTGCAGGTTTGGAAGTAAATATGCAGGCATTAAATAGTAATTATTGGGGACAAGCTATTAGTGTTACAGGCTTAATTACAGGGCAGGACTTACTTTTAAACTTAAAAGAGCAAAATTTGGGTGATGGAATTTTGCTTCCCAATGTCATGCTTAAACACGGAGAATTAGTATTTTTAGATGATATGAGTGTGGCAGAAGTATCTCAGCAATTAAATACAACCATTTTGCCAGTAGCGGGGGTAGAAGAACTGATCAATACTTGTATTCGTCATGCGGTGAGCATTTAATTAGTAAATCTCAGTTGTTTTTCGGAGGTAAAATATGGTTATTTTGCTTCATAAATAATAAAGGAACGTTAATTAATTAGTGAGGGCGTGTAGTGAAGAATCAGGGTTTAGTCAATAAAAAAACTACAAAATTAGTATTAAAAAATCACGGATTCTTCATTTTTACAGCTCAATTTATTATTGTTAACTGTTTAAATATTCTGTCAGTCAAGGCAGCTACACCAGCACCTGTCTTGAGTGTGGTACAAAGCCCAGAAAATACACAGCATTGGATAGGAATTACCAAACGCTTACAAACTATTGGCGTACCCTATTGTGTACTTCCCCTAGAGAGGGTGAAAAGTGCGGCAGATTGGGGCGATCGCCAGGTATTATTCTTACCCAATATTGAAACACTCACACCAGCGCAAGCGATCGCTCTAGAAGCATGGACGAACAAAGGTGGTAATTTGATTGCTAGCGGTGCAATAGGCAGTCTCTCAACCCCTGGAGTGCGTCAGCTATTAAAAAACCTCTTGGGAAGCTATTGGGGATTCAGCCTCAAAGATAAACAGCAGCTTAAACCATCAAAAACCCAACTTCCAGCCTGGATAAACCAAAAGGGAATTTTTGGTCAGGTACATGGCGGTGTTTTAGTTCCTAATGATGGTGCTAGCAAAGCTGTAGCTGTTTGGAATTCTCAAGATAATCCGGCTGCGGTGGTGACTACAGAACGTTCTACCTTGTTGGGTTGGCGGTGGGGAACAGATGCAGCTTCCTCTGCTGAATTGGATACGGCGTGGTTGCAAGTTGCTCTCAATCGTCATATCTCAATACCAGCCAATGGTAAT
Source organism: Anabaena sp. UHCC 0399 (assembly GCF_034931465.1). Lineage (NCBI taxonomy): Bacteria > Bacillati > Cyanobacteriota > Cyanophyceae > Nostocales > Nostocaceae > Anabaena > Anabaena sp. UHCC 0399. The sequence continues at coordinate 3,109 of NZ_JAYGGZ010000051.1, forward strand.
CAAAATATCACAGAATCTGCCCCAAACTGCCCTGCACCAATAGCTAAGACTCCCTCTACTTCTCCGACTTCCCCAACAGACACGATCAATCGCGCCTCTACAACGAAACAGGATGAGGCTATAGACCAACTAGAACAAACAGTCCGTTGGGATGTTGTCCCTAATTCTCATGAGCCTATCAATCCTGGCGAAGCAGCTGCCATGCAACAACAGCTAGAAAATCTCATTGGTCGAGTCGAAAGCGCACATTTAGCAGCTTTAGCCAATGCTCCTAGCAGCGACGTATCCCAATCTGTCAAGGGAGAGGATAGACAATTGGCTACTACTAGATTAGTTACACCTATACCTAATCAAGAGCAAGTTTTAACACAAGCTAGGGTCGTAGCCAATAACTTACCTCGGTTGATTACCAACAAAAATTATGCTCTGGCGCGTCAACAATGGTTAGTAGCTAGAAATAACTTGTGGAAACAGTTTCCCGTTGATCGCAGATTAGCACCAGCCGAAATTCGTGCTGTGTGGTTAGACCGAGGGACAATTGTTCGTGCAGGTGGCGAACAAGGACTAAGTAAAGTTTTTGATCGTCTAGCACAATCTGGTATCAATACTGTTTTTTTTGAAGCTGTCAATGCTGGTTATCCCATTTATCCTAGTCAAGTCGCACCTCAGCAAAACCCATTAATCCGGGATTGGGATCCTTTGGCGGTGGGGGTGAAATTAGCCCATGAGAGAGGGATGGAGTTACACGCTTGGGTGTGGACTTTTGCAGTGGGAAATCAACGTCATAATGAACTGCTCAACATCAATTCTGATTACCCAGGGCCAGTGCTAGCTGCTCATCCTGATTGGGCTAATTATGATAACCAGGGCAAAATTATTCCTGTAGGTCAGACCAAGCCATTTCTTGACCCAGCTAATCCCGAAGTGCGGCAGTATTTACTCAAGTTGTATGAGGAGATTGTCACCCGCTATAAAGTAGACGGACTACAACTAGACTACATTCGCTATCCTTTTCAAGACCCAGCCGCCGGTCGGACTTACGGCTATGGTCAAGCGGCTAGAGCGCAGTTTCAAAAACTCACAGGGGTAGACCCAGTAAATATTACACCAAGTCAACCTCAATTGTGGCAACAGTGGACAGCATTTCGCACTCAGCAAGTAGATAGCTTTGTGACCGAGGTATCACAGATGATGCGACAAAAGCGAAGTCACTTGATTTTGTCGGTGGCTGTCTTTCCCCTACCAGAATCAGAACGTATCCAGAAATTACAACAACACTGGGAAGTTTGGGCGCGACGAGGGGATATTGATTTAATTATTCCCATGACTTATGCCCAAGATACTGTACGCTTTCAACAGCTAGCACAACCTTGGATAGCTTCGACGCAGTTAGGCTCTACCTTGTTGATACCAGGAATTCGCCTGCTTTCTTTACCCACCCTAGGAACATTCGACCAACTGCAATTGGTTAGGGATTTACCAGTTGGTGGTTATGCACTTTTTGCTGCCGAAAATGTTAACAATGAACTACACAAGCTCTTTGTTAACACTCAAGGAAAGTTGGGAACTGTCATTGATGAACCTATACCCCATCGTGACCCTTTACAATCGGCTGTCACCCGATATAATTCTCTACAAAGAGAATGGCGTTTAGTTTTACATCAAGAAAAATTACAAATATCGCCCAAGGTAATTTCAGATTTTCACAGCCAGGCGGAAATATTACAAAATGCTTTAACTCAATTAGCAACTTCCCCTTCCCCCAGAAAAATGCTAGTAGCTAAATCCACCCTAACACGCTTCCAATCTCAGTTTCGGGTGTGGACACGAGAAAAAAATATCAGTAATAGTTATCAAGTTAAAGCTTGGGAAAGTCGTCTATTTACGATAGAAAGACTATTACGGTATGGTGAAAGGCGATTAGAGCTAAATTCTCAGCAGAGAACTAATCAAAGTCCAAAATTTTGATTAATCTCTCGATTTATGTAGTTTTAATCTGAAAATCTAGCGATGACCGACCGTCGGTCGAAGACCATCTCTACGAGAGGCTACGCCAACACCTACGGTGGGGTGCAGCATCGTCGCCGCAGCATAGAACCAATGTAGAATCAGCAAATTATAGCCTCCGAATTGTTGTACTTCTTCATACTGAATTTATCGTATTTATACGACAGATATTATTATTGATTTAGCATCAAAATAGATACAATACTTAAAGTATATACTGGAGAAATCAACCTTCAGGTACTTGCGATATTAACCATCTATGCCCCCATTATCTCAGTTTCTCTGGCTACGATGTTTAAAGTCAACTATTAACAGTTCACCACTAACGGTTGAGCCAGAAACACTAGTCTCAGAGGCAATCTCACAGATGAATGAGGGATGTACTGGTATCATTGTAGTGAACAATTCACAGGTATTTGGGTGGTTATCAGCACAACATTTGGTCAAGCTTGTGGCGTTGGGTATGGACTGCACAACAACGAAAATTTCTGCTGTCATGCAACAGCCCACAGCTATGATCATCAAACCTTCAGAATTGCTGAATATAGCCACCGTAATTTCACGGTTACATCAATATCAATCAAATTGCTTGTTAGTTGTAAATGAGGAAGGTCAACTAATAGGAACAGTCACACCTGAAAGCATTTTACAATCGCTGGAAATACCAGCAGATAGTAGTCCAAAAGAACAATTACAGTTGAGGGAATCAGCAGTATGGAATGTTGCAGAAGCAATATTAAAGACTGAAGCTACTAGCCTGAATGAATGTTTGGGACAGCAAAGCATCTATGTCAGTACAGAGAATACAGCCACATTAAAGTTAGCACTAGAGACAACTAAAACAATTTATTGGGAACATCATCTGACTAATAATCAAATCCATTTCTTGAATACTGCTGTTGTGGGTAGTGAACCTGAAGCAATGGAGACAGTTGATTGGGATGAAGTGCTGACTTTAGTACATCCTCATGATCGGGAAATAGTTGAGCTAGCTAACCAATCAGCGATCGCCAATCTGGGTTCATTTGAGGTAGAGCATCGGTTACTGATTCCAGGACAAACATCCGCCTATAAATGGGTTTTAGCTAAGGGAATAGTCCTAAGAGATAGGATAGGTAAACCCATTCGCATGATTGGAGTCACGATGGATATCGACCATCGCCTAGAAGCACAAGCCAACTTAACACAGGCGAACCAAGAGCTAGAAATGCAATTAGCTGAACGCGCGATCGCCCTGCAACAAAAAAATGAGCAACTGCTGGCAGAACAAACCGCTTTAGCGAAAAGTGAAGAACGCTTTCGGTTTCTGGCAGAATCTATTCCCCAACAAGTGTGGATTGCTAGACCAGATGGCTATTATGAATATGTCAACCAGCGCACCCTGGATTTTTTCGGCACTATTCCAGAGCAAGTATTGGGTTGGCAGTGGGAGAAATTTGTCCATCCTGATGATAGGGAAAGGTATTTAGCCGCTTGGAGTCATTCCCTAGCTACAGGTGCTAATTATGAAATAGAACTTCGTCTGTTATCGGCAGATTCTGTCACCTATCGTTGGCACTTAGGACGTGCCTTACCTTTACAAGATCAGCAAGGTAACATAGTTAATTGGTTCGGTACTAACACTGATATAGATGAGCGCAAACGTACAGAGGAAGCTCTGGCTGAACGAGTCAGATTAGCAGATTTTCGGGGTGAAGTTGATACTCTTCTGACTCAAAGTTCCAGCTTACAAGACATGATGCGCTACTGCACCGAGGCACTAGTTAAAAATTTAGATGCCGCCTTTGCCCGCATTTGGCTACTAAACCCCCAAAACAATATTTTGGAATTGCAAGTTAGCTCAGGTATATATACCCACATCGATGGGCAGCATAGATATGTACCATTAGGTAAATCCAAAATTGGATTAATTGCTCAAGAAGTTCAGCCCTATCTCACCAACACTGTACAGGAAGACCCCCTCATTAGTAATAAAGAGTGGGCTAAACACTTAGGTATGATTGCTTTCGCTGGCTATCCCCTGACTGTGGAAAACGAAATCATAGGTGTAATAGCCATGTTTTCTCGCCAAATTCTCAGTGAATCTACCGTGGAAGCGTTAGATATAGCCGCCCGCGAAATAGCTATTGGCATCAAACGCAAGCAAGCTGAAGCCTCCTTACAACAAAGCGAAGAACGATTCCGTAACTTAGTGGAGGCTAGCAGTGATTGGGTGTGGGAAGTGGATGAAAACATTATCTATACCTATGTCAGTCCCAAAGTCAAAGATATTTTGGGTTACGAACCACACCAATTATTAGGTAAAAGCCCCTTAGAACTTCTCTCCCCAAAAGAAGTTGAACGTATATTGAGCATCTTTGAGCCAATTGCAGCAGCTCAACAACCATTTAAATGTCTAGAAAATATTAACCTCCATCAAGATGGTCATTTAGTAATTCTAGAAACTAGTGGCGTACCAATATTTAATGCTGAGGGGAAATTTTGTGGCTACCGAGGCATAGATCGAGATGTCACTTATCGTAAACAAGCTGAGTCCAAATTACAGGAGTTACAGGCGCAATTACAGGCGATTTTGGATAACTCACCGGCGGTCATTTACTTAATAGATACCCAAAATAGATTTCTGCTAGTTAATCACCAATACGAAAAACTCTTTAATATTAATCAATACGAAATTGCAGGCAAAAGCATATATGATGTTTGGCCTCATCATATTGCTGATGGCTTTGCAGTTAATAACCAATTGGTAATTACAGATGGTCATCCTATTGAAGTAGAAGAAGTAGTACCTCAAGAAGATGGTTTACACGTCTACATTTCTGTCAAGTTTCCTTTAAAAGATCACAATGGTGTTCCATATGCTGTGTGTGGCATATCTACGGATATTACAGACCGTAAACAGGCTGAAAAAGAACTGCGCCAAAGTGAAGAATATTTCCGTCTATTAGTAGAAAGCATTAAAGACTACGCAATTTATATGCTTGACCCCCAAGGGCAAGTAATTAGTTGGAACTCTGGTGCAGAATGTATTACTGGATATCAAACTCCAGAAATCGTTGGACAAGATTTTTCTTGTTTTTTCCCGCCAGAAGAGATTGCTCAAGGTGTACCACAGCAACAGCTAGAGATTGCAGCCGCCCAAGGTAGATGTGAATGTGAGAGGATCTTTATTCGCAAAGATGGGTCAAATTTTTGGGCAAACTGCATTTTAACAGCATTACGAGATGCAAGCGATAATTTACAGGGTTTTTCTAAAGTAACCCGCGACATTACCGAACGCAAATTAGCAGAAGAATCTCTATTACGTTTTCAAAAAGCAATAGAAAGTACCAGTGATGCTGTTGTAATCACAGATGTTAGGGGTACAAGTATTTATGTTAACCCAGCTTTTGTGGGATTATACGGTTATAATCTAGAGCAACTAGAAGCATCTGGGGGAACTTGGGTGATTTCCCAAATCCCTCAAGACAGTCAACAAATAGTAACTGCTATCAATAGGGGAGAGTCTTGGCGAGGTGAAGTAACAATGCGATCGCGCATAGGTCAAATTATGCAAGTTGACCTCCGCATTGATGCCATTAAAGATGCTAAGGGCAAAATTTTCGGCGCAGTATGTATTCATACTGACATCACCAAGCGTCAGCAAATAGAGGAAGGATTACGGCTGCGCGATCGGGCGATCGCAGCCAGCAGCAATGGCATAATTATTGCAGATGCGAGTATCCCCAACGGGCCAATTATCTATGTTAACCCTGCCTTTGAAAGGATGACTGGCTACTCAGGTGAGGAAGTAATTGGACAAGATTTCCGCTTATTCCATAGCACAGATATCAATCAACCAGGGTTAGAAGAACTTAATGCTGCAATGCAAGCAGGTAAGGCTGGTACTGTCATCCTCTGCAACTACCGTAAAGATGGCAGTTTATTTTGGAGTGAGTTAAATATTTCCCCCGTTTATGATCATAGTAATAAACTCACCCATTACATTGGCATTCAAACAGATATCACTGAACGTCAACAAGCAGAAACAGCACTACTAATTAGCCAAAAGCGACTGCAATATTTACTGACATCTAGCCCAGCTATCATCTATGCCTGCAAGGCATCTGGTGATTTTGGTGCGTTATTCATCAGCGAAAATGTTTCTACCCTGCTTGGCTATGAAGCAGGGCAAATTACGGAAGATTCTAGCTTTTGGGTAAGTCGTATCCACTTTGAAGACGCATCACAAGTAATTGCCAATCTTGCTCATGTATTAGAGCAAGGGCAGTATACGCTGGAATACCGCTTTTTACACCAAGATGGGACTTACCGTTGGCTGTACGATAAAGGTAAGGTAGTGCGAGATGACATCGGCAATTCAGTGGAACTAGTCGGCTACAGGGCAGATATTACAGATCGCAAACAACTAGAAGAAGAATTAAAAGTAGCACTAGAGAAAGAAAAAGAACTTAGTGAACTCAAATCCCGCTTTGTCTCCATGACTTCCCATGAATTTCGCACACCTTTGAGTATTATTCTGTCTTCCTCCGAGTTACTAGAACACTATCATCACAAATTGGCCCCAGAAAAACAACTTACACATCTCAACCGGATTCAAACTGCTGTTAAGCGCATGACTGAAATGTTAGATGATGTTTTGATCATTGGTAAGGCAGAAGCGGGAAAACTAGAGTTCGTAACCCAACCCTTTGATTTAGTTGCATACTGCCGTCAATTAGTAGAAGAAAACCAAGTGCATTTTAGTAATCACCAAATTCACTTTACTAGTGAACAGGAATCCATAGAATGTTGTATGGATGATAAATTACTAGGACATATTCTCAGTAATTTACTATCTAATGCCATCAAATATTCACCTGCTAATAGTAATATCAAATTTATGCTGAAGTCGTTAGATGGACAAGCTATATTTGCAATTCAAGATGAGGGAATAGGGATTCCCCCAGAAGATATTCCTCGTTTATTTGAATCCTTTCATCGAGCTAGTAATGTAGGTAATATCTTAGGTACTGGATTGGGATTATCTATTGTAAAAAAATGTGTAGATATTCATCAAGGTGAAATTTTTGTCAAAAGTATACTAGGAGTTGGTACAGTATTTACTATTAATCTGCCATTAAATAATGAAATATAAATTGAGGTAATAATGATCAAAATTTTAGTGATTGAAGATGAAGAGCTAGTACGTGAAAACATTTTAGACTTACTAGAAGCTGAAGATTTTGAAACTGTGGCGGCGGACAATGGCCGAATCGGCATCAATTTGGCTCTAGCAGAATTTCCCGATCTAATTTTGTGTGACATGATGATGCCAGAAGTTGATGGATATGGCGTACTCACCACATTGCGTCAAGAACCATCAACTGCGGCGATTCCCTTCATTTTTTTGACAGCAAAATCTGCCAAAGCCGATTTTCGGCAAGGTATGGATATGGGAGCAGATGATTATCTTACTAAGCCATTTACACGAGCAGAATTATTAAGTGCAGTGATGAATCGTTTAGAAAGACAAGCTACTTTGAAGAAACACTTCATCAATCAAAACACAGTTAAAACTACATCGCCGAAAATGCAGTTAGTGTCGATGAGTCTCAATCAAGTTATTAAAAAACAAAAATTTCAAGAATTTGAGGTACATTATCAACCTATAGTCGATATTTCATCTGGCAAAATCGTTGCTGCTGAAAGTTTATTACGTTGGCAAAGTCCAGAACTGGGTTTAGTGTCTCCCGCAGAATTCATTCCATTAGCAGAGTCTACAGGGTTAATTATTACAATTGGTCAATGGGTAGTAGAAAATGTTTGCCAGCAAATCAGAACTTGGCAAAATGCAGGCATAGACTACTTGACTCTTAGTGTCAATTTATCAGTGATAGAATTTAATAGGCCAGATTTAATTAAGAAAATAACTCATGTTCTAAAGAAAAATAATTTAGATCCAAAATATTTAGAATTAGAACTGACTGAAAGCATGATTATGCAGGATTTAAATAATGCAATTTTTACTATTCACGAATTGCAATCTTTAGGAGTTAAAATTGCCATTGATGATTTTGGTACAGGCTACTCTTCTTTAGTTTATTTGAAAAACTTGCCTGTTAATACACTGAAAATTGACCGTTACTTCATCCATAATGTTGCTCAAGATCCTCAAAAATCTGCCATTACAAAAGCTTTAATCGAAATGGCACATAATATGAATATGCAAGTGATAGCTGAAGGTGTAGAGACAGAAGCAGAATTATCTTTTTTACGCGAAAATCACTGTGATTCTATGCAAGGGTTCTTATTTAGTCGAGCATTGCCATCAAGAGAATTTGAAAATTTTTTATGGAGTCAAAAACAATTATCTGTATAACAATCAGGATGTTTGTAAAATGCAGATTGAAGTAAGTAGTTTTTAATTGTGGTAATTGGTAATCAGTAAAAATTAGTGAGGTATCGTTAATTACCAATTATCCAATTTTAAGCTAATATACATAATTAAATTAAGAAAGATTTGATTTCAAGTAAATATTATTTAAAAAAATGCCCAAAGTTTTAGTTATTGAAGATGATATAAATGTACGCCAAAATATTTTAGAATTACTTGAGAATGAAGGCTTTAACTTACATGAAGCAGAAAACGGACAGATTGGTGTGCAATTAGCCCAAGCTGAAATGCCTGATTTGATTCTTTGTGATGTCATGATGCCAGAATTAGATGGTTATGGAGTATTAAAGGTATTGCGTCAAAATCCCACAACAGCGATGATTCCTTTAATATTTCTCACGGCTAAATCTGATAAAACCGACTTTCGGCAAGGTATGGAAATGGGAGCAGATGATTATATTGTCAAACCTTTTACCAGAGCTGAGTTGTTAGCTGCGATCGCTTGTAGATTAGCCAAGCAAACTACTATTCACCAGGAAACTCAGAAAAAACTAGACAATTTGCGTAATAGCATTGCGCTATCCCTGCCCCATGAAATGCGAACTCCTCTGAACGGGATCTTAGGTTTTTCACAAATTCTGATGGAAGAAAGTGAGTATCTCGACTCACACGCGATCCGGGAAATGGCAGAATCCATTTATTATTCTGGTGAACGTTTATTTAGATTAATTCAAAATTTTTTACTGTATGCAGAATTAGAAATTATTGCCACAGATCCACAGCAATTAAAAGTTTTTCAAAGTAAAACTACAAAATTCCCTACATTGGCATTAATTGATATCATTACAGAAAAAGCTGCCAAATTAGGAAGACAAGCGGATTTACATATAGATTTATCTCCCTGCTATATCAAAATTTCTCCAGAGAGAATTTCTAAAATTGTAGAGGAATTAATTGATAATGCTTTGAAGTTTTCTTCAGCAGGAACTTTAATTCAAGTCAAAAGTAAAGCTATCAATAATATGTTAGTTTTATCTTTTACAGATCAAGGACGGGGAATGACTCCTGCGCAAATTGCAGAACTAGGAGCTTATCGGCAATTTGAGCGCAAACTTTATGAGCAGCAAGGCTCAGGATTAGGGTTAATCATTGTGAAACGTTTGGCTGAATTACATGGTGGTAAACTCAAAATCCAGAGTCAAGCACAACAAAAAACGCTGGTTCAGGTGATACTGCCTTGTAGTGAGGAGAATGCCTACTATCAAAAAGCATTACTGATTGACCAGACGAAAAAATTTGTGGATTGGGGATAGGGAGCATTTCACTTTTTGAAGTGACTCAAACCGATAATAATCCAATAAGATTTTTTGAAAGTCGAATTGCAGAAAATTAATATCAATATCTTTTGTATAAGTTTTAATCTCTGCGATGGGATCAGGATATGCGTAGAGAGAAAACATTTAATGTAGTAATTCTTCTACTTGATGCTGACTCCACAGTTTTCTGTACAAACCCTCCTGTTGCAATAATTTTAAGTGATTGCCTACTTGCACAATCTTGCCTTTATCCATGACAAAAATACGGTCAGCAGCAGCAGCAGCAGAAAGCTGGTGTGTGATAAAAACTACCGTTTTGCGTGTAGTACCACTAGCAAGATTATTGAGGATTTGGGTAGCAGTTTGATTATCCACACTAGAGAGAGCATCATCTAAGATTAAAACGGGTGCATTGACTAGCATCGCTCTAGCTAAAGCGGTACGTTGTCTTTGCCCACCAGAAAGAGTAATGCCACGTTCCCCGACTATGGTTTCATACTGCTGGGGGAAATTCATGATTTCTGGGTGAATTTGTGATGATTTAGCCACCGACTCAACATAGAGTTGATCGCTGCTGGGGTCGCCGTAGCGGATGTTATTTCTAATGGTAGTGCTGAATAAAAAGCTATCTTGAGGAACGTAGGCGATCGCATGACGCAAATCGGCTAATGCTATTTGGGTAATATCCACCCCATCTAAAAATAACTGTCCTGGTGCAATATCTAACAATCTAGGCAAGGCATTGGCTAAAGTTGACTTACCTGAACCGATCGCACCGACAATTGCTACTGTCTCTCCAGAGGTAATTGTAAAATTGACATGATCTAACGCTGGTTTAGCCGCACCAGGATAAGTAAAACTGAGATTTTTGGCGGTTAATTCCCCTTTAACTTCCGCTACAGCCATATGCACAGCATCGCTAGTATCTCTAATTTTCGGTTTAACGCTGAGTATCGCTTCCAAACGGTCTATACTGACTTCCCCCCGTTGGTAGGCGGTAATAGTGAAGCCCAACAATGCCGTCGGGAATACTAAACGCTCAACATAGATTAGTAATGCTAAAAAGTCACCAACAGCGAGGTTTCCAGCCGAAATCTGCGTTGTCCCCAACCAAATAATTACGAGTGAACTCAAGCCAGCTAAACCACCGATTAGGGGAAACAAGGTATTGCGGCTTTTCGCCAGTTCCAAGTTAGCCCCCAATAGCTGGTGGTTTTTTTGGGCAAAAGCTCGACGTTCGTTGTTTTCCTGGGCATAGATTTTAATTAAAGCTATGCCACTCATATCTTCTTGAATTAGCTCACTGATCTCAGAGATATTTTCCTGGACTTTAGCTTGTTGCTGACGTAAGCGATTACTAAATAAATGCACTAACACAAACATCAAAGGATAAACTGCGATCGCCGCCAGGGTGAGATTGACGTTAATGGCTAGCATGACTGGTAGTGTTAAGGCGTAAGCAAACACCGTATTGGCTAAACTTAACACCGCAAAACCTAACAACCGTCGCACATTATCTACATCACTGGTAGCCCTACTAATTAAGTCGCCAATTGTATTCGTGGCAAAATAAGCAGGCTCTAGATTGAGTAAATGCTCAAAAATCCTTTGTTTGAGATCAAATTCTACTTGCCGTCCTACACCAAATATCCACAGCCGCGAAGCCATGCGGATCAGCCACATGGCAGCACTGAGTAAAATAATCACAACTACATAACGTAGTATTTCTTGCCAGATCACATTATTGGCAAGTTGGTCAACACAACCACGAATCAACCAAGGAATATAAACACCTAGTCCATTGACAGACAACAAAGCCAAAATACCCAACGTGGCATCTCGCCAGTGGGGACGTAGGTAAGCACCAAGTTTAGCAATTCGTCGAGATTGTTGCATGGAAGGGGACAGGTGACAGGTGACAGGTGACAGGGGACAAGGGACAGGTGACAGGAGATAAGTATCTTTTGATTTCTAACTTTATGCCCGACGACCACGTAAGAAAGTGTAAACCTGAGTGAGATAACTTTCCCAGACTTGGGTTGTAAGTTGCAATGTTTCTGAACTGGGTACAAAGTCTTCTAGCCGCAAGCCTCGTTCTCTAATTTGTTGAGGATTCTGCAACAGGTAAGGGGGGATTTTGGTTTCCCAGTAGTTGAAGGCTAAGGTTGTCTGATTGATTCCAGTATTAGGCAAGATAGCATTCCCAAGTACATCTGTAACTTGTGTGGGGTTGGTTGGTGTCCCCAAGGCTACGAGTGTTTCTGGTTGAGATGATGGTAGCTGATAGGTGGGAATCATTGCTCCTTGGGTGGCTAAGGGCGCTCTGATTAAAAAGTAGGCGATCGCTGGTGTACTAGATAAAAGTAAAATTGTCAGTGACCAACCAATTAAATATCCTCCTGGTTTCTCAATTCCACCCCCCTTGATTTTCTGCGCTGCCACAATTAGCATCAAAACTGAAGCTCCCAAGGGTTTCAGGGGAAATGATACTAGTCTCCACAAAGATGCTACAGCTGGTTCATTAGGATTGACAAATGACAAGGCGATCACAATCATCAAGATCACAAAAACTAATCGCCCAACAAAAGTTCCTGAAGGATAAAATTTCTGAAACACAGTGTAAGCGATAGTACCAATTAGTAACCACAGCAGTACCCGGCTTAAAAGTTCAAACATAGATTTACACTCAAATCTCCTTTTGCGGTGAGCCTAGAGGTTTCATAAAGTGGATTCATTTTATTGTCAACTGTAATTTGACTTAAAATATCCTAACCCTCACACCAAAGACTACCGTCGTAGTGATTTTAGTGCAATTTTTTGACACTGCGCCTAATATTTATAATTTTCCTGATTAGTTATCTGATACACCAGTGAATTAGTTAAATTAATTGAGTAGTTGTGACTCAAAAGGAAAAGCTATGCCACCTGGAAAGCCCAGCATTTTAGTAACGGGGGGAGCAGGGTATATCGGTTCACATACCGTCTTAGCTCTCAAGCAAGCCGGTTACGACGTGGTAATACTCGATAACTTGGTTTATGGGCATCGTGACTTGGTGGAGAAGGTTTTGCAGGTCGAGTTGATTGTTGGCGATACGAGCGATCGCGCCCTGTTAGATGATTTATTCAAAACCCATAATTTTGCTGCCGTCATGCACTTTTCTGCCTATGCTTATGTTGGCGAATCAGTGACAGACCCCGCTAAATACTACCGTAACAACGTTTTGGGAACGCTGGTTCTCTTAGAAGCGATGCTGGCGGCATCTATTAAGAATTTTGTCTTTTCTTCCACTTGTGCCACATATGGTGTGCCGGATGTTGTGCCGATTCCCGAAAACCACCCCCAAAATCCCATCAATCCCTATGGTGCTACTAAATTAATGGTAGAGCGGATTTTATCAGATTTTGATGGGGCTTACGGTTTAAAATCAGTCCGTTTTCGTTATTTTAATGCTGCTGGCGCACATCCTGATGGATTATTAGGTGAAGATCACAACCCCGAAACCCATTTAATTCCTTTGGTACTGCTGACAGCTTTAGGTAAACGCGAATCTATCTCAATTTTTGGCACAGATTACCCCACCCCCGATGGGACTTGTATTCGGGACTATATTCACGTCAGCGATTTGGCAGATGCCCACATTTTAGGATTGGAATATTTATTAAAAGGTGGAGATAGCGAATTTTTTAATTTAGGTAATGGTCAAGGTTTTTCAGTCCGAGAGGTTATAGCCGCCGCCGCCCAGGTGACAGGATTAAATATCCCAGTTGCAGAATGCGATCGCCGCCCCGGTGATCCCCCCAGTTTAATTGGTAGCGGCGAAAAAGCCAGAAAAGTTCTTGGCTGGCAACCCCAATATCCAGATATTCAAGATATTGTCACCCACGCTTGGCAATGGCATTTGAAAAGACATAAGTAGTCATCTTGAAGCGATTGCATTCATATATTTGTTCCGGCATGAAAACAGCACGCAAATAAGCAGAAAAGGTAACTTAAAAGCCACTGTCTGGTTATGGCAGCTTAATATGGACAGTGGCCATGACTAACTTTTTTACAGACTTCAGAAGAGGCGGAAAAACTTTACCTCTATACCCGAATGGCACTAGGATAACGGCAATTAGTTGTTAAATGACTATTAAACTAAAGAAAATTTTACGTTGGGTAATTTTAGGGGCGACACTAGTTTTTGTAGGTAATGCCTTAAAAAATCATTGGTTAGAGGTGACAGCTATTCGCATTGATGAAGCAGGATGGTCAATTTTGGCGATCGCTACTGGGATCACTTTACTAGCCCATATCTGGGCTGGTTGGATTTGGACTTGGGTTCTCCAAGAGTTAAAACAACCTGTACCATCTATAAAATTTATTCAGGTTTATCTTAAAACCAACCTTGCCAAGTATTTGCCGGGTAATGTATGGCATCATTACGGGCGAATTGTGGCGGCGAAAAATGCTAATGTTGCGCCTGGTGCAGCCACCCTCAGCGTTTTGCTAGAACCCTTACTTATGGCGGCGGCGGCTTTAATTTTTGTTGTCCTATTTGGCAATCAATTTGCAGCGAATAACACTACCTTGACGCTACAAGGGTTAAAAATACTAAGTTTGGTAATTATACTTTGTGCCGTGCATCCCCGATTTTTAAACCCAGTGATTGGCTTATTTTATAAATTAAAAGCGAAGAAATCTAGCACTCAGCCAACCCCTAATTTTCGGATTCGACGCTATCCCCTCAGACCATTGTTAGGAGAGATGGGATTTTTAGGACTGCGGGGTATGGGATTTGTCTTAACGGTGTTTGCGATTATGCCCTTGAATCTAAGTCACATTCCTTTATTGTTGGGTGCTTTTAGTTTTGCTTGGTTGTTGGGGTTTGTAGTTCCCGGCGCACCTGGGGGGTTGGGAGTCTTTGAAGCCACAGCGATCGCACTTTTACAACATCGCTTTCCCTCGGCGGCGGTAATTAGTGCGATCGCCTTGTATCGTCTCATCAGTATTTTAGCTGAAACTATTGGTGCAGGCTTGTCCTATTTCGATGAACGCCTTGCTAAGTAGCCATTATAGCCTGTGTATAAAAACATACAGGAATAGCGTAAAGCATCATTAGTTACCAGTGAACTGTTATCAAGTAACTGTTCACTGATGATGTCCCATACCCCTCTTAGGTGCTAGCCGAATCCTCTCCAGACAATATTTGATTGATGCCAATGACCCAAGGCATACCTTGATTTACTGGAGAACTAATACTAATTTTGGCGTGATTCGCAAACAATTTTAATTTGCTTGCCAAATACGAAACATTCATCATAACGTTCTGATAACTTTCAATATCATGGCATACCATGATTAACATCAGAATGCCACTATTAACTTTAAAATACCAGTGACAACTGGATAACAAAATACGTACCGAATGCCTACAAGTTAAATAAAACCTTGTTTTTGTTACTTCTTCTAGTTGACTGAGTAATATTTCACTTATGAGTGTAGTTTTATGTGTGGGCAAATCGTCGGGAGATAGATATGGTTGCTTCATAGATTTTCGCCCTAATTGCAAAGGATTAATAGACTGACGTAAACCCAAAAACTTTAATTAATTTATGCAGTTACATCAGGTAGAAACATAATCTCTATTGATATCCGTTCACTCCCTTACAACTGGTTATATAGTTGAGTTTCCCTGCTATCTCATTTTCCTTATATTTCTTTAGCAATTAGTCTATAAAAGTAAATATTCGTTAGTATTTCGTGATTTTTATCTGAGTTTTCATTGGGCATAATCCAATCTATTTAAATCCCAAAGCCTTATCCTGGCTCACTTTAGACGATTTGCTCATACCAATTTTTTATTAAGCTTCGCTAAATAATACTTCAACGATAAAGTAGGTAAAGTAAACAAATTCTTCAGAAGAAGAAGCAAGCAGAGCCGAATTAAAACTTAAAAGCTCGCTTAAGAACAAAAAAGAAAGGTTGAGGTAGCATTTTATAATCCATAATTCCTAAAACAGTATTCTCATCTACTTTTCTAAAAGAATCATGGATAGGTAAATAATCATAAATCATTGTAGCAGAGACTGTTCCTCTATACTCCATCATGCGCAGTCTTGCTTGACTTTTATCGGTTTTAAGTAAAGAATTAATGGACACCAATAACGGTTTTAGAGAATTATTTTTGGGTATCGGTAATTTTAAAACCCAGTTCATTAAAGTAGGATTGGGTGCAACCTGAAAAATTTTCCCTTGATTATCTAAAAATAATAAAGGATGAACATTCTCAGAGTCTATAAATTCCTTCCCATACCAATTAGAAATTTCTAATAAACCATCCATTGGATGATCTGTATGCAGTCCAGAACCTTGCCAACGACACAGCATAAAGTCTAAATTGACGGGTTCAAGAGCGTCAAACAATTCCAAAGCTTTTTCTGTCGTAGTTTTACCCGTTTTCAAAATCAATTGATAATTTTCTGAGATTCCCATTCTTTTTGTCAACTTTCAAAAGAAGCGTTCCACTAAATAAGCCGCATATTCCATACCATAAGGTACGCTTACCCCAGCAGTCATTTCATTAGCAAAGTAGGTATTTTGACTACCTTGCAACATTTCCAATCGTTCATAAATACCATCCTTGAGGTCTTCGGCTGAAAAATGAGAGAACCACTTCCAAATTAGGGGTTGTCCCATAGGTGTCACTTGAGTACCTCCAAGCTTTTTGACACAATCGGCTACGTTGCTTTCCAATTCTTCAACAGTTGTTGTTTCATCCATGAATGGATAAAAATTGTAGATTTTACTGCCTGGATCAACCTCGTAGATAGCTAATGGGTAACTAGTTGGTAAAGGCTGATTTAAAGTATTTCTGATAATGTAAAAAATGTTTGCAGGTAAATCCTCTACCTTACAGGTAATAACTGCTCTTTTAATTGTACGTACCCTAGAAAAAATATCTGCTTCTTCCGGGGAAGTATCAGCTACTCCAAGAAAGTCATCAACAGGAGCAGTCCAAATTAAACGCTCAAATTCCCACTGATTTGAGGTAGTTTTGACCAGAATTGTTTGACCGCGAGAAACACACTCAATAGTTTGTCCTAGACACAAGTTATGGGTTGCTGCTAAACGATTCCATAATTCTTGATTCCCTTCCTGCAATTGAGGCATATTCAGAACCAATTTTTTCAGGAAACTGCAACGGTTCAATAATGCCAGTAGCCGAATCACATAAGCAGTAGAAGCTTCTTGTTCCAGATGTCCAAATTGTGCCGCATTAGCAATAGGCATTAAAGCATCTCGAATAAAATCCAAACCCTGTTTGTTAAACCATTCAGGTGAGGACTCATTCATAGCTCGGTAAGCAGGATTGATATAGCCTGGCTCGTTGTACCAAGTATACTTGTCTAATTCTAGAAAAAATTTCCTCAGCTGCCAGAGTCGGCTGAATAAAGAATATTTGGACTCTATTAAAAAGGGGCTAGAAACTTTGCCAGTCGCTAAGTCAAATAGTTGCACCCGTGGCATTACATGAAGCGATGGAGAAATCCCATACCTTTTTCTGTATTTTTTGTACAGGGGACTAGGTAAGATCCAAACAGTTCCACCCTCGTAAACACCACGGGCTTGAAGACTTGCGTTTGCGTATCTCATTGAATATGTTTTACCACCTACGCGATTTTTGGCATCAATGATGGTGATATTTTTATATCCAATATCATGTAATTCTTCGGCAGCAGTTAAACCAGCACATCCAGCACCAACGATACCAATACGGATTGAAGGTTCATAGGTTAAACGATTAATTCGCATGGTAATTGTTAATGAGAAGCTGGTTCATATTTCCCGAAAACTATAGGTAAAATAGTTAGATGCTTTAGTGAAATAGTCTGTTATTTTGACCGAAATAAATAAGTATACAAACCACTAAATTTATTTATGGTGAATTGCGATACTTATGCAGACAATTCAGATATTAGATAAGAAATACTAAAAGCAAACATCGCCAAAATTACTGGAATTATAGTGCTAGGTTCTAGTTTACGTGTCTGAAAAACTTCTATCAAAGACATAGGAACAATCACAGGCCAAAAAATAGTTGTGATTAAAAACATTATAAAAGATAAAAATTTATCTTCAGGGGAAGAATTAGCTTGGCGTAAAGCGAACTGTAGCCAGTTAGTGAAAAAGTAACAACTCATCAATAGGTAACTAATCAATAATGTTAATTGTATTTGGTTCATTGCAATTACTCCTGATGCTTCTTGATGTTTATAACAATAACCGGAATGACGTTTTTAGACAATGTATTTAATAGAAAAAGATAGGGGATTTAAAAGCAGTCTTTATATGCGTTTGTAGACAATTATACTGATAAAAATATGCTATTTTTCAGTCAGATAAATACTATGCGAATTCCGAAAAATCCTGAAACTGTAATTACACTTAAATTCATTTTAAACTAAGAGTTAAAAAATACTTCTTGTGCAATTAAATTACTGAGATTTAATGAAAAATTACAGCGTTCTGCAAGTAAATGAGGTATACCTCTTCCCAACCCACCCCACCCGTTAGTAAGGCGGATGGGGTATTGTGTACCTCACTAACTTGAAATATGCTGTAATACCAATTAAAGAAAAGAATGGGACAGATAGATTTGTTAGAGATGCAAGGATATTTTGATTAGCTGTAAATTTGATGGTTGTTCTAGTTGGGAAACTCTATGACGCCGATGGAACAGATGGCAAGATATGTGCTGAGGTGCTGATTTTGCTGCATCTACCGTTTATAAAGATGTTGGTAATGACCAGGGCTTTAATCTGCATTCCCATTTTTGATTACATACCGTTTATGTTAAAATATTGTTTCTAGGCTTGGTTCATCAGCAAATTTTCTGTCTGCAATATGGTTCAGTATACTCTCGCTCAAAGCCCAGAAATTATCCTGACTGTTGCAGGAAAAGATTCTGCCAAAGCCCGTGACAAAGCAATGGATCAGTTAATGGAACTGATGAATGCTGGTCAACTCCCTACAGAACTGGAAGAAGGATTTGGCCCGCAACAATTAATAGAAGTGAAAGAGCCTACAACTGATTCTACAGGTGGTGAAGATGCCATCACCCAAGCAGTCCAAGTTCTCAGCAACCTGGCTACACTGAAATTAAAAGTGCAAGAATCACGCACTGAAGCGTTAGAAATTCGTAAAGCTCTTGATGTCCTCTTTTCAGACGAATCAGTAGCAGAAGAAGAAATTGCTCGCCTCAAAGATGGTTTTAAGGCTCTTAAGAATTTTGCTCAAGCTAATTTACGTTACCAAGACGCACGCACCAAAGCTGAACACGCGAGGAAAGTATTAGATCAGGCTTTAGAGTCACCAGATAACCCTGATTCCTCACAAAAACTCAAAAAATAGGTTATTAAGAAGACGTGTAAAAATAACTTGAACACTTTTTTTATATGAAAGCCTTATGTAGAAGCTATCCTAGATAAATTTTGTACAACTTATTTTTACATGATTCCTAAGTCTAATTTATCACCGTGAAATTTGTAAGTAGGGGCATAAGCCCCGCTATGCTAACAAGACTTCTAATTCTTGCCTAGTAAAGATTCAAACTCAGCTTGCAAAGCCGTAATATCTGCTAGCCGAGCAACGAGTATATTGTCATTACCAGCATCAATTAAACGCACTTTCCAATAATTTATGGTTTCTGAGTTATTTAACCAGAACTGCACGACAGTATCTATCACTTGCTCAGTATTCCAACCCCATTTTATAGATACTGGTTCTACGCATTCTAGCAATGCGTCGAGGGTACATTTATGGGTAGATAAATATTCTATAGCTTGAGGTTGTGGTTTTTGCAGGCTTTGCTGTTGGTGATGGAAAAATTGCCAAACTGGAGACACGCCGACAAGATCAAAAGTAAATTTCATCCATTTCTCCCAATAGTTAATTAGTTGTATGGAAGACATAGCTTATGCAAACAAAACTACCTAACTATCACCTGGGAAAATTAGACTATTTACCTATTTATTAGGCATTAAGGTTTCTTGAGAAATTAGCACTTGTTAGGTTTGAGTGCTAATTTTTTATGTAATTATTTGATATATTATTAAATAGTTTCGGTCATAAATTTGGGGTGACATTGAATTTTTAATAATTCTTTAATTTTTCTAATTACTAATGCCAAAGGGGAATTAGCTGCTTTATTGGCTGCTTGTTTATGGGCTATAGCTTCGGTGGTATATGGGATTGTGGGGCAACGAATTCCGCCGCTAAAGCTGAATTTGATTAAAGGGATAGTAGCGATCGCCTTTTTAGTGCTGACTATCCTATTTACTAGAGAATCCTTACCCCTTTCTGACCCAATACCGATTTTTCTGCTGTGTTTGAGTGGGGTTGTCGGTATTAGCTGGGGTGATACAGCTTTTTTGGCCGCGATAAATTATTTAGGGGCGCGGCGTGTTTTACTCATAGGAACGCTTGCACCGCCCATGACAGCGATCGCCGCTAATATTATTCTACAAGAACAGCTTAATATCAGGGCGTGGTGTGGGATTATACTAACTATCCTGGGAGTAGCTTGGGTAGTTACAGAAAGAGTTCCGGGGAATGGTGACGATTCCCCGGCGCACCTATGGACAGGTATCGGCTTTGGTTTATTGTCAGCCATGACAAATGCTATTGCTACAGTTATCTCTCGCGGTGCTTTTGCTACGGGGAATGTGACACCTTTATGGGCGGCTTTGTTGCGGTTAAGTGCAGCCGAGTTAATTCTTTTGTTGTGGGTGTGGTTCGGTAGGAAAAACCAAGAACTGTCCTATCCCTACTGGCAATCAGGAAGAGTAATTTTTGTTACTTGCTTTGCGGCTTTTTGCGGCACATATTTAGGAATTTGGCTACAACAGACAGCCATTAAATTCACGGCTGCGGGAATTGCTTCAACCCTGTTACAGACAAGTCCGTTATTTGTTATCCCCATAGGTATGTGTATGGGTGAAAAAGTGAGTTGGAGAGCGATCGCCGGCGTGATTATTGCGATCATCGGTATTGGATTGTTATTTTACCTGAAATGAGCTGGGAATCCCAACGACATAATTAGTTTTTTGTGCTGATAACTACTTGAATAGCAGAACAACCAAAAAAACTTAAACCACCTGAAATATAAATTAGCTTATCTATAGTGCCTTTTTCGCCCGTTTTAACTCTTTCCAAAGTACATGAATTTGTTGGTAAGCGTCTTCTGGAGAAATCTTACCCCCAGTTTGTAGGCTACAAATGTAGTTTACTCTTTGAGAAAATTCTTGAAGACTTGCATTAAAAACTAAATATTCTGGTTTAAATTGTCCATAATAGGGACTACGAGGATAGAGGAAATCACATAAATCAGACAGGAAATCAGAGTTGGTATTCATAGGAATTTAAGAGAAATTAGATTGAAAATTTCAGCTTTCAAGCATCTGATAATTACGCAATTCCAAATATATTGATGTGTTTCAATGGTTTTCCATCATAGTGTAATCATCCCCTTTCGATTTTCCAGGTTCTCCCCTTCTGACAAGCATTACAAGCAGCAGTTTTAGGTTCAAAATCAAGACAACCAATAGCCTGCTCAGAACAAGCTCTAGTTGGATTGACAGTACATTTCAGGCGGTAGTCATTAGTGAAATACTCACAATTATGACAAGGCACTTGATGTAACTTCCACAAAAAACTTATCCCTTTTTTGAGAGTTGTCCAAATACTCCAAAGCAATAAAATCATGATTGCCCAAGCAGATAAAGCACAAATAATTGTAGTCATTCCGATTCATACTCCACTGTAAATTTTAAGAAATTGCCCACAGTTAACTGCTTTTAACCGCAGGCAATAAGGAACTTGAGATGAGTGATATTAGTAGGAAATATTACTCGCCCTCCAGGCGTGCCAAACATAACCTAAGAATGCTAATATCCCTAGAAAAAACTGAATGTTTGCCATACCTAAACGTTCTGTACCGTAAAGTTCAGGTGGAAAAACCGTAGTGTTATATCCGTATCTACTACTTGACCACCTGCACCGACACCAAAACCTAAAGTAGCTAAATGGGGTAACAAGATTAGTCCTTGGTCGCCCATCGGGATATCAGGGTTGTAGCGAGAGATTTCAAACCATGTAAACGCACCCGCCCAAAGAGTTGTCAGTGCGGCTTGTACTACGTGTGCGCCGATAAATAAGCCAGAGAGGTCGGCGAAGCGGGCATTGCCAACCCACCAATCAAATTTGACGTTGGGATTATCGTATGTCTGCATTGGTTAGCTCGTTTATATTTGTTGCTAGAAATACTCAAGTAATGGCTAATTAACTTCAACGGGTGAAAGTTGTGAACAAAAGCCAATAGTTCAAATAATTGAAGTTAACTTGCCAACGTTGGTGATTACAAATCTACTTGTTGGTGATTACAAATCTACTTTATTGAAAGTAATTCCTAATTGTATCTATTTTCAACAAAACTTAACAATTATAAATAAAGCTGAATTTTGCAGCAAAAAATAGACGACGATAACTAATTTTGTCGCTGTTTAAAAGTTACATAAAAAATTAATATGGGTGTAGATGCGCCCCTAAAAAATACTTGTTAATTTGTCGAATTTTGGTGAACTAATTGAGATTTTGGGATTGATCTTAGATGATATGGTTGCCAAAAACTCAACATTTCCTCGCCGACTTGTTGAGGATAGAAGTAGTGAAAAAAATGATGACCTTTGGGACATTCCCAGAGATTATCTTCAGCTTTAAACTCCTTCAACCAATCTTTTAAGACTGGTGAATTAACAATGGAATCATTCTTGCTACCACATACCATCATTGGCATAGAAACCCCACCTTTAGGTAAATCAGTCAACTTAAAAAGAGAGTGTAATAGGGGAGATTGTTCTAAATCTCTATCTAAGACTGCCATTAACTTTTTAGTAGTATTATGTGGTTGCTCACCAAAAAGATGACGAACACTACTAGCTAACACCTGCTCACGGCTCATAGTAAATGCTTGTCTTTGCAGATAATAGTGGACGTGCCAAGTATTTGCAGGTTGAGAGGCCACAGCTAGGAGAATGAGCGATCGCACTTTTTCAGGATACCGCCGCGCATAAGTTAAAGCGATCGCACCACCCGCGCCATGACCAGCTAAATGCACCGGCTGAGAATACTGTGATAAATATTCCTCTAGCAAACCCACAGCCTCATCAATCGAACCACCTTCATCCTTACCGTGACGATATTCCCACTGAGCCACATTCACATATTGCGATATATATTGCAGCAATGGTTTATCAAAACGCTGTAATACAGAACTAGAACTGATCCAAAGAACATCAATATCATCAGACATAAAACCTCTAAAACCTCAGAAATTAAGCAGATTTGAAAACCACAAATACATACAGATTGCTTTCAAACTTAGCGTTCCTCCGCGTAAACCTCAGCGACACTTTGCGTTTAAAAACAAAATTATCTGTGTGTATCTGTGGTTAATCATCAGGTACAAAAAACGTTAATGGCGCAAACTACAAACCAAACTCTCTTTTCAACTGAGACACCCAAGCCTTTATCCGTTCATCAGTCAAATCAGATTGATTATCCTCATCAATCGCCAAGCCGACAAACTTGCCATTTCTTAAAGCCTTAGAATCGTTAAAATCATACCCCTCAGTAGACCAATAGCCGACAGTTTTACCACCGCGTTGGGAAATCTTTTCTTCCAGAATGCCAATTGCATCTTGAAAATTATCGGCATAGCCCATCTGGTCGCCAGTACCAAAATAGGCAATCATCTTACCATTAAAATCTATGTCATCTAGTTCTGGAAAAAAGCCTTCCCAATCACTTTGGAGTTCACCAATATTCCAAGTAGGACAGCCAACAATCACACATTGATACTCATCAAAATCAGCAGCTTCTGCTTGGGACATATCGTGTAATGTCACACCATCACCAAACTCATCTCGAATAATTTCCGCCACAGATTCAGTTTTACCAGTTTGAGTACCGTAGAATAAACCAATTTTTTTCGACATTTTTACTCCTTATATTGATAAGAACAGATACCCCCTGCTATGCAAAGAATACTCACCCAAATATGGCCGCCTACTAAGTCTTCTAGATTATTGACTCCGGCAATCCAATACTTGTTACCACCAACTAAATAACTAAAAATAGCTGCAAAGTTCCAAGTAGGATGAGAAATAACTCGCACTTCCCCAATATTGGAATCGTATAAACCACCGAAGAAGACAGCCTTGACAACCAGTAAGCCAGCACCTAGACCTAATAAAACTAGGTGAATACCTAAGATAGTCGTCATTTTATTGGCATCTTTCTTCAGCTTATGCTTATTGAGATACTTCTTCAATAAGCTCTGGAAACATCCTACCAGATTTATTGAGATAAATTTTCACTTATTTATGGTTAATTTTTGTAAAAGCTAAGACAAGGTCATGCAAAATACTGATTTTAATGGTTTTTGAGGGATTTTATCTTTAAATTAATGTTGTATTCCTAGCCAAATACTTTGAAAATTGCTTATAATTATTATTAATAAGCTACAGTAGCACTTCTCAAGTATCGTTATCGTGGTAGAAGCGTAATAAGTCAATGCTGTGATTGCTGACAAAGAAGCGCAGGGTTGGCAAATCGAAAGTGTAGAGTTGGTTTTGACTTGTTTCGCGCAAACCTCACACTGAATATCCCAAGACAGCGATCGCGGTAAAGTTTAAAAATGCTTGATCGCTTCCCTAAAGCAGTTTTCATGTCTGCAAAAGCGTAGGCTGAGTAGAGACGTTGCACTGCATATTGTCCTGATAAATAGAGAGTTAATTTTTTTTATTATCTAAATTAGAGGCTTTTCTTTGCCGAAGTTTACCCGATTGGGTAGGATTCATCCAGGTTTCTAAGCGACTAAAAGCTTGAGAAGACAGCAGTGTTAAACATAAGTAGACGATCGCAACTGCTGCGTAAATTTCAAAGGCGCGATAATTTCCGGCTACAATCAGTTGTCCTTTGCGAAATAACTCTTCAAACCCAATCACCGCAACTAAGCTGGTATCTTTCAATAAACTAATGAACTCATTTCCTAGAGCTGGTAACATCCGCCGGAATGCTTGGGGAAAAATCACTAAGCGCATTGTTAGTAAAGGATTTAAGCCTAATGATTTGGCTGCTTCTGCTTGTCCTGGTTCAATGGATTGAATACCAGCGCGGACAATTTCGGCAATGTAAGCCGCACAATTTAAACTTAAGGCAATGACCCCAGCTACTAAACGATCAAAAGAGAAAGTAAAGTTAAGTTCTTGAGCAATGGCTGGGATGCCAAAATAAATCATAAAAATCTGTACTAGTAAAGGTGTACCGCGAAAGAAATCAACATATGCTCTCGCTAACCAGCGCACAGGAGTAATTTTTGAGAGGCGGATAATACCCACTAATGACCCCCCAATTAACCCCAAAATTACAGAAATTATTGTTAGTTGGAGGGTAACTAATGCACCTTGTAATAAAGTGGGTAAAGCCTGCACAATTAAACCAATTGAGGTGAATATTCCCCCTTTAGGACTGTTAGTTTGATTTTCAAATGGTGATTTATCTGGTAATTGTGGCGGAGTAGCTTTAAACCATTTTTGATAAATTTGGGTATAAGTGCCGTTTTTTAATACTGTATCGAGTCCGTTGTTGATGAGTAATAAATCAGGTGAATTTTGGGCTGTGGCAATGCCGTAATATTCTTCTGTTAGTAATTGCTCTACAACTTTAATGCCTTTGAGATTGCCTGTATTTATAGCATATAAAGTTACTGGTGCATCATTAATAACTGCATCTACATTCCCATTGAGTAATTCTTGCAGTGCTAGGGGTGCAGAATCAAAACTGCGAATTTCTGCACCTGGAATACTTTTAGCTTTTTCTGCGCCAGTCGTACCGATTTGGACAGCGATTTTTTTATTGTTGAGACTATCAAAACCTGTAATATCTGGATTGTTACCACGAATTGCGATCGCTAACCCAGCTTTAAAATAAGGACGAGAGAAAGCCACCGTCTTGGCTCGTTCTGCTGTAATGGTAATCGAACTAATCGCCGCATCTACGGTTCTACCTTGCAAGGCTGGGATAATGCCATCAAACGGTAGACTTTGAAAGTTGACTTTAAAGTTAGCAGATGAAGCGATCGCATTCATTAAATCCAGGGAAAAACCCTGTAATTCCCCACCTTGTCCTTGAAACTCGAAAGGAGGAAATGCGGGTTCAGTGGCGACTCGCAAAGTTTTGTCAGCACTCAGATTCGCACTACAACTAGAGAGTAAAACACAACTAACACAAATCACTAGACACCAGCACAGCCAACGCTTAACATCTAATCTAGCCATGTGATTTTTACCCTCTGAGTGAGTTTTGAGTGCTGAGTAATGAGTAATGAGTGTATGCTGAATCTGCACAGGTTACAACCTGCTATTTAAAAAATTCAGCCCTTTGAAAAACTAGCGTAGAAGCGAATAAGTGCAGTTACTGCACGCTGCTCACGCCCCGCTCCGCTAACAGCAACGGCTAAACGCCGCGCTACCACTAACACAACTCAGCACGCTGCTCACGCCCCGCTACCGCTACACTCAGCACCGGCTAAACGCCGCGCTACCGCTAACAGCACTCAGCACTCAGCACTCAGCACTCATGACTCAGCACTCATAACTCAGCACTCATAACTCAGCACTCATAACTCCTAAAGATAATCGCGCAAGAAATCAAAGGGATCGTCTTCCCAACAGGGTTCGGGCATCATCAACAGTAAATTACTATTGATGTCGGCTTCAATATCTTCGCCGTCTTGTCTATCAAATAGTTCTATGAGAACTTTCCAGTCTCTTTCTCTCAGAGACGTAAACACTGGGGCGTAAGTCTGTGGATTGATTGGATAAGTCACAGGCGAAATTTGAATCGAATGATACAAAAATTTAGTTTTGAGACTGGCAAACAATCTTATTTTAACTCGCACAAGTGAAATCACAAATAAGGAGTAATCAGCTTTTAATTAGCGAATATTCCTATTTATAAGGAAATTGCATCTATTACGTATTTACTGCTAAATCTACCTATATCAGTATAATTATTTAACAATTGGCAATTTTCTCAATGAATTCTATACCAAAAACTTCGGTAAAAGCTTGGGAAATATGTCCGCGAACTTCTTCACAGGTAATTCCGGGAATCCATTCGGCTAAACTGCCTACAGGTTTATCTGCAATACCGCAGGGAACAATGCGCCTAAAGCCTGTCATGTCAGGACACACATTTAAAGCAAAACCGTGCATGGTAATCCAACGACTGACTTTAATCCCGATCGCAGCAACTTTACGCCCTTCTAACCATACCCCAGTGAAAGAGGGAATGCGATCGCCTTGTAAGCCATAAACTGCTAAAACGCGAATAATCACTTCTTCTAATTGCCGCAAGTACCAATGTAAATCTTTACAATAACGTTGCAAATTTAAAATTGGATACCCTACCAATTGGCCAGGACAGTGGTAAGTGACTTCGCCGCCGCGTTCAGTTCTATGTACCTCAAACTGATTTTGGGCTATGTCAAATTTGAGAAATTCGGAATTGCTGCCTTGTCCTAAAGTATATACAGGGGGGTGTTCCAGCAAGATTAACACATCATCTAGATGGGGATTGTGAATACGCTCTGTGAGGAGGAATTTTTGCCACTCATGCGCTTCTAAGTAGGGTGTTAACCCTTTGTTGTACAAAAAACAATAGTTTTTAGCTGCTCTACTACAATTCATGCCGAAAATCAACTGAGTTAACAACTAAATATATTTCAACTTTCGAGAATTTGATCAACAATTGTCAAGCTATGCAAAGGATTTTAAAGGAACATCAAGGGAATCATCTCTTAGAAAAACAAAGTGCTAGTTTGAATATATAAACACAAAGGTGTTGGGAGGAATTCTCTACAATAAGCATCACGCCAAGGAAAGAAGAACGAATACACTGGCTGATGAGTCTCATAATTGTTTACATCTGAAGGACTGGTATACCCAAAAGAGAGCGATCAAATCTCCGTTAACAAACCAGAAGTAACTACTATTAGTTATGTAAAGTTTGTTTTGATGAGCAAGGTAGTCAAAACCGTTATTAATTAGGCTACCTTAATTGAGAAAATAGCGCGACTGTCTAATTGTCTAGCAATCAGTTAGAGCGATCGCTCCAAATCAAACATAAAATCAAGGGTATACAGAGGAATAACTATAATAGATGTAAAGGACTGAGACAAAACAGCTAAAAGCACATTAAAAAAGTCCAAAACAGGTGTTGGTGTAAGTAACATAACTTACCGCAATCTCTTTGCATACAAAGACAACATCACATTAAATATTGCGCTATCGAGCGGGAGAGTTTACATGAAGCTTGTCATCCACGGCAAAAATATTGAAATTACCGATGCGATTCGAGAATATGTGCATCAAAAAATTGAAAAAGCAGTTAGTCACTTTCAGAACATCACCAACGAAGTGGATGTCCACCTTAGCGTAGCTCGCAATCCCCGAATTAATACTAGACAAGCGGCTGAAGTCACTATTTACGCAAATGGTAGTGTCATCCGCGCCGAGGAAAGCAGCGAGAACTTATACGCAAGTATTGATTTAGTAGCAGATAAAATTGCCAGACAACTCCGTAAATATAAAGAAAGAAAACAAGACAAGAAAACTCAAGCTCTACCCACTAACGAAGTAGTTGTACCACAACCAGTAGTTGCAGATTTAATCGGCGATCGCACCCCCGAACTCCCAGAAGAAGTTGTCCGTACTAAATATTTTGCCATGCCACCGATGACGGTTACAGAGGCTTTAGAGCATCTGCAATTGGTAGGACATGATTTTTATATGTTCCACAATGCCGAAACAGGCGAGATTAACGTCATTTATGAACGCAATCATGGCGGTTATGGCGTAATTCAACCCCGTAATAACAACGGCCATGCCCATACTAACGGCAAAAATGGTAAGACAGCTAGTAATGTAGGAATGCCAGAAAAATCTCACAGTAGATAATTGAATAAGTGAAGAGTTAACAGTAAACAGTTATCAGTGGAAAAAAACTGATAGCTGTTTAATGTTATTTATTTGAAGAACAAGAGGATGCGGCCTGTGCTACTGTAATGTACTTAACCAAGTGTCTAAATCCGCCATTGTCTGAAAATCTAATAATGCTTCGCCCAGATTTTCTAACTGTTCTAAAGAAAGATTTTCTACTCGTTCTCGCACTGGTTGAGATAATTCTCCTACACGACGAGTAAGTTGACGGAGAATAAGCGATCGTTCCCGTTGTTCACCACGTTGTTCACCACGTTGTTCACCTTCGGCGAGAATTTCCTGATAAATGACTGACTCGCGCATCATACCCTCCCGAAATAATTGTTTGATCAAGTCCTTTTTATATTTTAAACCAGCTAAAATTTGGGTGTAAGCGGAGATTTGCGATCGCTCTCCTAGCCCAAGTTGATTCACTCGTTCTACAACTTGTTGTAATAAAGCTTGAGGCTGGGTGGTGGCGGCTAGTGTTGCTAATGGTAACAACGCTGGCTCATTAAGGAATATTTGGGGATTTTCCTCCCACATAGAAATTACACGATATTCATGACGAGTAGACTCGACACTAAACACGGTTTCAATTACTGTGTCTGGCGCGGGGGGAAGCAATAATACGACAACTTGCGTGATGGGTAGACGATACAACCGATACAGGCGTACCCAATAATCTAGCATCCGCAGGGGTAGGGGTGGTGTGGATTCGAGTTTGGTTTGAAATTCTAAATGGAGAATGCGTTCTTGTAGTTGCAGGAATGTGACGTAATCAGCGCGAATCGGTTCGATACTCAATTCAGTTTTGAGGACTTTGACATCAGTTTGCGGTTTACCTAACACCCAACTGGCAAAAGTAACGGGATGTTTTTCAGACAGGAGTTTGCACAGGTTATCAAAGGACATTTACAAAAATAAAAGGTAAAAAAAGATGAATTAAATATTTATTAATTTAAAATATTTAACGAGTGCCAAAGTATTGAGCAATTTTTATTTTACTCAAAACTCAGCACTCAAAACTCAGCACTCCTAAGACACCGCCGCAGTAGCCTTGAGAGCAAAAATCTTCTCAATGATATCTTCCACAACCTTATCAGGTGTAGAAGCCCCAGACGTAACTCCTACAACAATTTCTCCTTCTGGTAGCCAGTTTTCTGCAATGACTAAATCGCCAGTTAATTGCCGATGTTCAATGGATGTTCTAGATTTAATTCGCTCCACACAATCAATATGATAGGAAGGCAAATCACGTTCCTTGGCAATTTGCTGTAATTGAGTCGTGTTTGATGAATTAAACCCACCAATTACCACCATTAAATCTAAGTTGTGTTCTACTAATTCCAACATGGCATCTTGCCGTTCTTGGGTAGCATCACAAATAGTATTGAAGTTTTGGAAATGTTGAGTTAGTTCAGCAGGACTATACTTCTGCATCATGGTACGCTCAAAGAGTTTACCAATCTGCTCAGTTTCGCCTTTCAGCATCGTAGTTTGGTTAGCAATACCAACACGTTCTAAGTCTTGATCAGGATCAAACCCGGCTGAACAAGCTTTGGCAAATTTTTGTAAAAATTCCTCGCGATCGCCACCATGTAAAATGTAGTCAGCTACATAATGGGCTTCTTTTAAATTCAGCACAATTAAATACTTACCAGCAAAGGAACTAGTAGCCACAGTTTCCTCATGCTTGTATTTACCGTGAATAATTGAGGTGTAATCACCTTTTTTGTGCTTTTCCACGGTATTCCAAACTTTAGATACCCAAGGGCAGGTAGTATCAACGATTTTGCATCCTTTATCGTTGAGTATCTGCATTTCTTGAACGCTAGCTCCAAAAGCAGGTAATATCACCACATCGTTATTACCAACAATAGAGAAGTCTTTTTTAGTCCCATCAACAGGGATAAATGCGACTTGCATTTCCTGCATTCGCTGATTCACAGAAGGATTGTGGATAATTTCGTTAGTAATCCAAATCTGTTCTGTCGGGAAGTGCTTGCGGGTTTCATAAGCTATAGCCACAGCACGTTCCACACCCCAGCAAAAGCCAAAAGCTTGCGCCAAACGGATAGTGACATCGCCGCGTTTCAGGATGTAATTGCGATCGCGGATTTCTTGAATTAAGTTACTTTGATACTCAGATTGCAATTGAGTAGCAACTTCGGCTTGATGACCAAACCCCTTACGGTTGTAATTTTCTGAATGTTGCAGTGAACGCTTAAAAGCTTTTGTATCCATATGTTTTATTTTTTATTATCTCCTCCTTCTGATTTTCTCGTGCCATGACACGATTTAGTTAATCGGGTACAGATTTTCTCAAGTTAGAGGTGACAGGGGACAGGGGACAGGGGACAGGTGACAGGGGACAGGGGAGACTCTTGCATCAATGCTTAATTTGTCATGTTGAGCGAAGCGAAACATCTCAAAGATTCTACATTTCATTCAGAATGACACATCTCATTTTCGGACTTTTGCAAGAAGTCTATTCAATTTTGAATTAATTAGTCCCACCAATTCCCTTTTGATAAATCTGCAAAGCTGTGCGCCAAACTAGATAGCCGGCGGGATTGATATGTAAGCCATCGGTAGTCAATTCTGGACGGAGATTTCCTTGCTGGTTGGCAAATAAGGAATATAAGTCTAGATATTCAACGCCTTCTTTGGCTGCTATGCTTTTTAACTGCTGGTTTAATTGCTGAATGCGACTATTGGGAATAGTCAGTAATTTTTCTCGTCCTTCCCAGGTGGCAGATTCTGCCCCATGAGGCAAAATCGACTGGATAAAGATTTTAGCTTTGGGGTGGCTTTTTCTTAAATAAATCATCATTTGCCGTTGATTATCTAAGATAACCTGATCATTCACCCCCCGAATGAGGTCATTAATCCCAATCATCACAAAAATTGTTTCTGGCTGCGTCTGGTCAAATAAATTTAATCTTTTGAATAATCCATTGCTGGTTTCACCGGAAATTGCTTGATTAAGCCAATTTCTATCTTTAGGTAATAATTCCGCAGGAAACCATAGACTCAGAGAATCCCCCGCTAAGATGCTTAATTGTGGCGGACGCTGTTCAGCCGCTACTTGGGCTTCTTGCTTGAGGATATCTACCCACTGTTGGTAACTCAGTTGGTGGCGGGGGCCTAACTCTGGGGTAGCAGACGGGGCTTGATTAGCTGGAACTGGGGTAGCATTACTGGAAAAAGCGGACAAACCCTGCTGGCGCAAAATCAGCAGAATCACCGCCAACATCAGGATGCCGTTGGTTGCCAGTAAGAAAAAAGCCCAGATAGGAAATTGTTTTGCAGTGGTGGACACGACTAGCGAAATTTTCCAATGATTTGACTCAGATTTTAAATCGCTACTAAGATAATCGCACTATTTTCCGCAATTATTCGGTGACATTGATGCGATGACCGACCGTCGGTCGTAGACCATCGCTCAACTCGGAGTTAGATGATTAAATATTTAAATATATTGAAAAATCTGCCCTATACTTAAATTGAATGACACGCTTTATACATGACGAATTTGCTAAGGACTATCTGCAAGAACTCCTAAAAGATTACGGAGAAGTAAATCAAAAATTAGCAGCAGAAGATCGGGAGTTAATTATGCGACTAGAACCAATTTATCAAAGAAATAGAGAACAAGCCAAGCAAGAGGGACGGCAAGAGGGACTACAAGAGGGACGGCAAGAGGGAAAACAGAACTTAATACTGCGTCAACTCAATCGCCGTATTGGTGAAATTGATGCTTCATTAATTGATCGCATTCAAAGATTATCTATTGAACAATTAGAGAATCTAGGAGAAGCATTACTAGATTTTACTACTCCTGCTGATTTAGAAAGTTGGTTTAACCAATAATAAAGTCAAGGGGCAGGGGCAAGGGTTTATCGACACATGAAATGATGCAACTTATAGGTTTAAGGCTAGCATCTGGAAAATTAAAGAAACCTAACCCCCAACCCCTTCCCTACATTCTCTACGAGAGGCTACGCCAACGCGCAGCGTGTCGTTCGCGTTAGCGTTGCGTAGCAAAGACAGGGAAGGGGAGCAAAAATCAAAGCCTCTCCCCGCGTCGGGGAGAGGTTTGGAGAGGGGTTTAAAGCATAATTGCACACCGTGTAAATTACGAATTATTCTCTCAAGCATCGCCCTCACCTGTTCAGCATCGGGTGATTTTAACTTCTCTCATTCTTCATCCACTTCATCAGATGTTAAGAGTGCTTGTGAACTATGACGCACGTACAAAATATAAACAGTATCATCACGAATTGTGAAAAGAATGCGGTAGATTTTTTTTGACTTGCCATAAAGAAGTTGACGCACTTCTTCAGAAAATACTTCATGTTCTACAGCTAAGGCGCATCGATGAGGTTTTTCTTGAAGAGTTGCTATTGCATTCATCAACCCCCGAAACCACTGATCTGCATAAGCTGAGTTATATTCTTTCAGCCATAAATATGCTGATTCAATTTGAGCGTCCGCAGTCTTGGTAGTTCTAACTTGAAATACCATATTTCTGCTGCATTTCTTGCTCAAATGCACTTAGTGGACGCGTATTTCCTGCTTCTATGTCTTCTAGTCCCTGTTTAATTCCTGCTATTGTTTCTAACTGTTCTACAAGTTCTAAAAGCTTTTGGTATGATTGAGCATCTTGAACAACTAATTCGGCTTTGCCATTGACAGTTAAAACTACGGGTTTTCCCGTCTGCTTCATTTGCTTAATCAAGTCAGATGTGTTGCGCTTGAAGTTTGAGAGAGAGTGAATATCTCGAATAATATTGAGCATTGCTGTAATTACGCGCTTAATTTGCACTCAATTTAATGCTAGCATCTGGAACACGAAACCTAACTCCCGGCTAAAAATTAAAGGCTCGTGGTAAAGTGCGATCGCGTAACCGTAACCGCCCACCTTAGGCGATCGCCTCCAGTGGGACGGAGCATCGGCGCATTTTGTACCTAAAGATATGCAGTTCTTATCTAGCAGAGGTAAAACTATGACTATTGAACAAACAGTTCTACAAACATTCCGAGAATTACCACCAGATAAACAGCAAGAAGTTTTAGATTTTATGCAATTTCTCAAATATAAATTATCAGAGCAAAAGCCATTTTCTATATCTGAAAATCAAGAACATTCAAGAGAAGGTAAAGAGATTACTGATTTTTGGTTAGCCTTACAAGAATTTAGGCAAAGGGTTGATTTAGAAAGTATTGATGATAACACTTTTGAAAATCTACGGGATAAGTCACCAGGAAGAGAAGTTAATTTATGAATCTAAAATATTTACTAGATACTAACATTTTTTCGGAGGCTAAACGACCCCATCCCAATGAGAAAGTAATGGAAAAGCTAAGGTTGTATAGACAAGAAATAGCCACGGCTATCCTAGTTATCCATGAAATGTTGTATGGTTGTTTACGTCTTCCTATTTCTAAAAAACGTCAAGATATAGAGGATTATATCAACAACGTAATTCTAGCAGAAATTTCTTTATTTGATTATGATCTAAAATCTACACAATATCATGCTCAGGAAAGAGCTAGATTATCAAAAATTGGTAAAAATCCTGGCTTTATTGATGGACAAATTGCGAGTATTGCCGTTACAAATAACTTGATTTTAGTAACGAATAATGTAGTAGATTTTCAAGGTTTTGATGGTATCAACATAGAAAATTGGTTCATTAATTAAGAGAGCGAGCATCTGGAACACGAAACCTAACCCCCAGCCCCTTCCCTGCAAGGGAAGGGGAGCAAGAATCAAAGCCTCTCCCCGCGTCGGGGAGAGGTTTGGAGAGGGGTTTAAAGCATAATTGCACACCGCGTAAATTACGAATTACGAATTATTTTCTCCAGCATCGCCCTTACCTGTTCAGCATCGGGTGATTTTAACTTCTGCAAAATCTCTAAAGCTGGTTGCAAATAGGATATGGCTTGGGCGTATTCACCCTGTTGTTCTGCTAATTGACCTAAACAGCATAAAGTCATGGCTTTGCCGTAAGCATAGCCAATGCGTTCTTTAATTTCTAAAGATTGTTGAAACAGATTAATTGCTTGCTCTACTTCTCCTTTGTTGGCGTAGATGACTGCAAGAGAGTGCAAGGCGTTGGCTTTACCTTGGACATCACCAATGCGTTGTTTGATTTCCAAAGACTGCTGGTTGAGAGCAATCGCTTTTTCTACTTCTCCATTGTTGGCGTAAATTCCTGCTATGTTGTTCAAAGTGGCGGCTTGACCTTGGAGATAGCCAATGCGTTGAAAGATTTCCAAAGACTGATGGTAAAGAGCAATCGCTTTTTCTACTTCCCCAAGCTTTGCGTAGATATCAGCTAGATTGTGCAAAGTGGCGGCTTCACCTTGAACATCACCAATGCGTTGTTTAATTTCCAAAGACTGCTGGTTGAGAGTGATCGCCTGTTCTAATTCCCCAAGGTTGACGTAGATACGTGCAAGAGAGTGCAAGGTGTTGGCTTCACCTTGGACATCGCCAATGTGTTGTCTGATTTCCAAAGACTGCTGGTTGAAAACAATCGCTTGTTCTACTTCCCCAAGCTTTGCGTAGATGATTGCAAGTTGGTGCAAAGTGGCGGCTTTACCCTTGACATTCCCAGTGCGTTCATCAATTTCAAGGACTTGATTGTAGAGAGCGATCGCCTGTTCTACTTCCCCAAAGCATTCGTAGATAACTGCTATTTGGTACAAGGTGGCGGCTTCACCTTCGACATCGCCAATGCGTTGTTTGATTTCCAAAGACTGCTGGTAGAGAGCGATCGCCTGTTCTATTTCTCCTTGCTCGGCTTTCAATATTCCCAAATAATGAGAAATTGATGCTAATTCTCGTTCATCTTCTGCCGGGCAAAGTTTTAAAGCTTGCTGATAATATTCCAGTGCTGGCGCAACATTACCTAACTGTTGCTCACAATAAGCCATTTCCTTGAGAACACGATAATCTTGTGTAATTTCTGAGGTTGACTTACATAAATGTAATGCTTCTCTGTATCGGCTATGACGCAATAAGTTATTTGCCAGTGAACTGGCTATTTCCCCCGCAATTCCCTCATCCTTCCCCAACAAAGCCAAGCGATGAATTTCTAACCCTTGCGCTTCCGTCGCACTTTCTACCTCCTTCCTCCACAGCCGATATAAAACCTGTGCCGCTTGCGGATACAACTCCTCACCAGCAAACTCTAACAACGGTGCTAAAATCCGGGGAACACGATACAGCACCTCTCCCCCATTTATCGTCACCTCCTCCACTAAACCCAAACTCGCCGCCCGTTGTAAATCACCTTCCCAACCAGAAATCTCCCCACAAATCGGAGAAATCGCCGCCTTGGGAACTGGTAACTCATACACCAACATCTTCCCCAACATTTTCCGCAAACTTGGCTTTTGCAACTTCAGCAACTCCTCAGCCAAGATATTCTCTCGAAATCTCTCCTTCTCCCCCTGCATCTTTTGCAAAATCGCCTCTACTCCCTGGGCTTGCAAAGTCCCATCTTGCAAAATCTTATCCAACCATTCCAACAAGCGGGGATTTCCATCTGCTACCGTCTTGGCGCGTGACTGCAACTCAGCATCAAGCACCAACACCCCATTAAAAGCGTTCAACCTGCTATACTTTTTCGTCAAGTCTGCATCTCGCAACGCCGCTAAATTTTCCCGATGCAAGCGTTGATTTAATTCCGGCAGTACAAAATCATAGCGACTGGTAATAATCACCTTATGGGGAAGTCGGCAATTCTGCACTGCTTTCAACAACGCCAGCAGCACATCCACCACTTGCGGCTGTAACACATACACCCCATCCCCACGCAATTCTAAATTCGCTTCAAAGTCATCCAACACCACAGCAAAACGCTGTTCTTGACTATTCAATCCTGACTGAAAAAACTTAGTGAGTTGCTGCATCAGGGGTAAATTCCCGTTGAGAATTTCTAACCCCTGTTCTGATGTACATTGTTCAGCTAAGACTTTTCGCAATTTATCCGCATCTAATCCCCGATAAATCACCAACCTATCATAGCCAACCATCCTTTCCAACAGCCGCGCCGTCAGGGTACTTTTCCCCACACCCCCCAAGCCATGAATCAGCAACCCTAAATGAGTGCGAATCCCTTTGAGACAACGCTGCAAATATCGCCGCCTCCCCACAAACTCGGCGGCTGTGGCTACCCTCACCTGTTGCGTCTGGGGATCTAAAAACTGTTGATATGCTGTTTCTACTAGCGGTAGGGGAACATCTCCCCAAGTTTCCACAAATGCACCGGGACATTCTCCCCGCACATACAACCGCAACAGATGCCAATCTCTAACTTTAAGTTTAAATAAATACTGATAGGTACTAGCCAACGCTTCGGCTAATTGATATCCCCCCGCCAACTTACCATACAGATGTGCGGCGGCGGTTGTAGCTGTCCCATCTTCCACCGGACGACCCCAACCTAACACGGTTCTAGCACCCTCGGCAATCAACGCCTCAGCCATTGAAGGGACAGCACCATTTTCGGCGGCTTCTCCGGTACGACAAGCAGACAAAAACACCAACTTGGGAAAGCGAAACCGGAAAACGCCCGCTAATTCGGCGGCGGTGGTTTCTTGACGTTCTCCCGTTTCCGTCTCGGTAATAAAATAAGGCGTGTAAGGTGATTCACGGGTAATAGAAGCGTGTCCCGTCAGGTGAAATACATCAAAATCATCAATTTGACGACTCCACACCTTCCCCAACTCAGTCACACAGCCGCTTTCCTCCACCCGCAAATCTAAACCCATATCGTGGGTATCAGCTAAAATTTGCGCCTCTTCCCGTTCAAAGTCTAACTTGGGCGTGACATTTTCCGGGTCTGTTGCCATAAACAATACTCGCAACTGTCGCGCTTCTACGGGGAAAGGTTCTGTTTCTCTCTCCACCCAACGCACAGGCAAAACTACTGGATTTACCCGATTTACCAGGAAATCATTACCATCATGCAGCACTTCCCAAGGTAAATGAGCTAATTCTGTAGTATCAATGGCAACTACCAAACCATCACCGCGACTATTTTTAATAGCACGACTCAGCCACCTACCATCCCCATCAAGCCAATAAAATAACTGCTGCCCCATTTTCGGTAAATTAGGCAGCCGCGTTTCATAGTATTCTCGTTTACCCAGTTTCAACAAGTCGGCAATTTCTGCCAAGTTGAGGGTACGAGATTCATAGTGTTTTTGCTGTGGTAGCCAGTAACGTAATTCAACAGTTTCCTGTTTAACTTCCCGAAGTTGGAGGCGGATAGTTTGCACTGTTATTGACTGAGATATTTGAGGATTTCGGTAATTTCCTCAATGGTAGCGTCTTCCAGAAAAATCCGGCTGCCAGTCTCAGGATGAAAGAATTCCACATCGAATCTTTTATTAGGGTGTTTTTTCTTCCATTCTTGATACCATGTGCGGATTTGCGCGGCTATGGCGACTGTTCCGCCGACAATCCCTACAATAGTTCCTATGACTGCTAATGTTCCTTCTCTCTGCGTGGGAACTTCGTAATTTCCTGATATCCCCTCAATTTCCAGTAAAGCAGCTGCGGCTTGCGGTGCGTCTTCGCTTTCAATCGCAATTTGAATTTCTGACATTAATTTAGCTGTAATTTTACCCAAATTAATATATACCAGCTTTTTTACTTGGTCATTGAGGTTCAAAGGTTCATCATTGAGGTTCAAAGGTTCATCAATGGAGTTCAAAGGCTCATCAATGGAGTTCAAAGGTTCATCAATGGAGTTCAAA